>DATHTQ010000324.1:0-11550 GCA_035463055.1 Candidatus Limnocylindria bacterium | reverse complement strand
GAAGTAGTTGACCAGCGTCCAGCTCGACGGGTCGATGCGCTTCATCTGGATGGCGCCGTAGGTCTGGAACGAGAAGACGATGATCATGACAACCGGGGTCATGTAGATGACGAACAGGACGTAGGCGTAGACGTGCGCCAGGACGTTGGCCACGGGGTTTTGTATTTTTTGCTTGACCAGGCGCGCCTTGGTCTTGGACACCGAGAGGTAGTGGCCCCGCCGCTCGTAGGCGGAGAGGATGCTCAGCAGCACGATGGTGAAGACGGCCAGGATGACGGACAGCAGCGCGGCCCTCGCCTGGGGGAACGCCTCGTCGGCGACGGAGGACCCCGCCAGGCGCACGATCTCGGGGTTGATGCTGTCATACCCCAGCAGCACCGGCGCGCTCATCGCGCAAAGCCCGGTGATGAAGGTCATGACGGTGAGCGAGAAGATGGTCGGCACCAGCGTGGGGAACACGACCTTCCACAGCACCTTCAGCGGCCTCGCGCCCAGGTTGCGCGCGGCCTCCACCGTGTTGTAGTCAATGCCCCGTATGGCGTTTCGCAGGAACAGCATGTGGTTGCTGGTGACCGCGAACGTCATCGTGAACAGCACGGCGGAGAAGCCGCTGAACCAGTTGGGGTTCATGCCGGGGAAGGCGTTCTTCAGCAGCAGCGTCACGACGCCGTTGCTGTCGTACAGGAACAGGTAGCCCGTGCCCAGCGCGATGCCGCCGTAGATGAGCGTCGTCATGTACCCCATGCGCAGGATGCGGGCGCCCTTGATGTCGAAGTACTCGGTCAAAAGCACCATGGACGTGCCGATGACGTTGACGGTGACCACCAGCGCCACCGCGAGTCGCAGCGAGTTGAGCACGTACTTGGACATGCTGCCCGCCAGGAAGAACCGGATGACCGCCCACGGGGACGCTTCCCCGGTCGCGCCGCTGCGCGTGGTGAAGATCTGGGTCAGGGTGTTGAGGGTGGGCAGCAGCATGAACCCGAAGAACAGGTACACGAAGAACGCGATGCCGAACACCCGGAACAGCTTTTCCGGGCGGAAGGCCCGCTCGCGCGGCGCGGCGGTGCGCGGTACGGCCGTCATGCCCTCACCGCCTTGCCCGCGGCGTCGTAGCTCATGAGGTCGCGGCGGCTGAGGGCCAGGGGCAGCTCGTCCCCCGGCTCGTGGATGTGGATGCCGTCGTTCTTCTCCACCGCGCGCAGCGTCTGGCTGCCCACGTCGATGAGGTACTTGATGAACAGGCCGTAGTATTCGCGGCTGAGCACCTTCCCGCGCAGGCCCAGCTCCCCGGGCTCCGGGCCCCCGCCCAGGCGCAGGCGCTCCAGGCGCAGGTAGTGGGTGTGCCCGGCGTCCAGGCCCATGCCGGAGCGGTTCATGGACTCCACCAGCGGCGCGCCCAGGCGGTTGATGTCGCCGATGAAGTTGCACACGAACTCCGTCGCGGAGTGGTTGTACACGTCGTTGGGGGTCCCGGTCTGCTCGATGACGCCCTTGTTGAACACGGCGATGCGGTCCGACAGCGTCAGCGCCTCCTCCTGGTCGTGGGTGACGTAGATGGAGGTGATGCCGAAGGTGCGCTGCATCTCCTTGAGCTCGTTGCGCAGCTGCACGCGCAGCTTGGCGTCCAGGTTCGACAGCGGCTCGTCCATGCAGATGACCGCGGGGTCGTTGACCAGCGAGCGCGCGATGGCGACGCGCTGCTGCTGCCCGCCGGAGAGCTGGCTGACCGCCTTGCCCAGCTGCTCGTCCGAGAGGTCGAGCTTCTTCGCGATGGCCCGCACCTTCTGGCCGATGTCGGCCTTCTTCACGTGGCGCACCTTGAGGCCGAAGGCGATATTGTCGTACACCGTCATCGTGGGGAAGAGCGCGTAGCTCTGGAACACGATGGCGATGTTGCGGTCCTCGATGGGCAGGCGCGTGATGTCCTTCCCCGCCATGCGCACGCTCCCGCTCCAGGGCTCCACGAAGCCGGTGATGACGCGCAGCGTGGTCGTCTTCCCGCAGCCCGAAGGGCCCAGGAACGTGAAGAACTCGCCCTCCTTCACGTGCACGTTGATGTCCTTTAGGGCGGTGAAGTCCCCGAACCTGACGCCTACGTCCTGCAGCTGGATCATGCTGTCCTCAACCCCCGCGATATGTAAAAAGCCGGGAAGCGCTGTGAAGGCGCTTCCCGGCGGGTCCCGTCTTACTTGGCCGCCGGCTGGGTCAGGGTGGCCCAGTCCAGGTTGTCCCAGTCGGGCTCCTGCGGGGCGGCGTTCATGTCCGCCCAGTAGAAGCCGAGGTTGGTCATGATGTTGGTCCACTCCGCGGAGTGGGCCGCGACGTACTGCGCGTAGTTCATGTCGGTCCCGGCGACGGGGGCCAGGGCGAAGTTGGGGATCTCGTAGATGGCGGGGATGCCGTCGGGGTAGAGCATCTCGGCCGCAACGCGGTTGGTGGGATAGCTGTCGAACTCCTCGCCCCAGGCGGCCTGGACCTCGGCGCTGCCGAACCACTCGGCGAACGCGATGGCGGCCTCGGTGTGCTCCGGCGAGCGGCCCGGGCGGTCCAGCACGCCGATGTACTCGGCGATGTAGTAGGTGCCGTCCGCGATGTCCGCCAGCGCCCAGTTTTCGGGCTCCATGGTGCCCTTCAGCGGGTTGGGGCTGCCCTCGGCGGCCGCGTCCACCTTGCCGTACAGCGAGGAGGAGTAGAAGGTGCCGACCTGCACGTCGCCGCGGTTGAGCGGGTCAAAGCCGTAGCTGTCGCCGGTGAAGAGGCCGCGCGCGCTGTACTCCCACAGCGTCTTCCAGCCCTCGATGCTGACGCCGCCGGCGGGGCTCTGCGGGTCGACGAAGGGGTAGAGCATCGCGGCGTTGATGTTGGAGTTGGTCGTGCCGCCCACGCGGCCCTGGCGGAAGAAGGTGTAGGGGGTCTTGAGCAGGTCCGCCCAGTGCTGGAAGGACAGCTTTTCGCCCTTGGTGCCCAGGTCGTCCGTGCGGTAGAGCATCAGGACGTTCTGGATGACCAGGCCGTAGGCCTTGCCCTCGTACTTGTACTCGCCAACGTCGTCGGCCCAGGTGGGGGTCCAGTCCAGGAGCCGGAGGTTCTCGTAGACGCCGTTGACGACCTGGTTCCAGCGGGTCTCGTTGAGGCCGAAGAGGACGTCGCCGTCCTTCTTCTCGTTGGCGGCCTGGATGGCGGCCACGTCGCCGGAGATGACGGAGTTGTCGTCCAGGGAGATGGTGAAGCCCGCCTCCCTGGCCTCGTTGACGAGCCAGGTCTGGCGCTCGGTGGAGTTGGAGTTGGAGTAGACGCGGATGGTGTAGGCAGAGTAGTCCTTGCCCTGGGCCATCGCCGCCCCCGCCAGCGACGCGAGCAGCGCCGTTGCCAGGAGCACGGACAGGAGTTTCTTCATGGGTCCTCCTCCGCCGCGTAAGGTGCGGCAAACCGTATGGGTGATGGGGGCATTGTACCAGTCCGGCACCCTCGAATCAACCCATACTCCCGCGTAGGGCGGGGTTTTACCCGTGATAGAGCTTGCGGGACTGATATTTGGGGTCGCAGGTGAGCCGGACGCCCAGGCGGCGGAAGATGTTCTCGTCCACTTCCGAGAGGATGACGGAGGCGTGCACCTCGCACCCGTGCAGCTGCGGCAGCATCGACAGGGCGCGCGCCGCGGCCTCGCTCTGGGAGGCGGTGATGCTCAGCGCGACGAGCACCTCGTCGGTGTGCAGCCTGGGGTTGTGGTTGCCCAGGTAGTTGAGCTTGAGGTCCTGGATGGGGCCGATGACCTCCGGCGGGATGAGCTTGGCCGGCTTGGGGATGCCCGCCAGCGCCTTGAGGGCGTTGAGCAGCAGCGCGGCGGAGGGGCCCAGCAGGCTGGACGTCTTGCCCGTGATGACGGCGCCGCCGTGCAGCAGGATGGCCGCCGCGGGGCTGCCGGTCGCCTCCGCGCGCTTGCGGCATGCGGCGATGACGGGGCGGTCGTCGTCGGAGAGGCCCCGGCGCTGCATCAGCACGCGCTGGCGGTTGACCTCCTCCTCCTGGGCGTGGCCGCGGCGCACCTCGCACAGCGAGGTGTACAGCCGCCGGATGACCTCCTGCTTCGCCGCGTCCTGCACCGCGTCGCTGTCGGTGATGCAGTACCCCGCCATGTTGACGCCCATGTCGGTGGGGGACTTGTAGGGCATGTCGCCCCAGATGCGCTCGAGGATGGCGCCCAGGATGGGGAACACCTCGACGTCGCGGTTGTAGTTGATGGCCTGCTCGCCGTAGGCGGCGAGGTGGAACGGGTCGATCATGTTGACGTCGCCCAGGTCCACGGTGGCGGCCTCGTAGGCCACGTTGACCGGGTGGTGCAGCGGCAGGTTCCAGATGGGGAACGTCTCGAACTTCGCGTACCCCGCCTTGACGCCGCGCTGGTGCTCCTGGTAGAGCTGCGACATGCACACGGCCATCTTGCCGCTGCCCGGGCCCGGCGCGGTCACGAGCACCAGGGGCCGCGTCGTCTCGACGTACTCGTTCCTGCCGTAGCCCTTCTCGCTGACGACCAGCGGGATGTCCGACGGGTAGCCGGGGATGGGGTAGTGCAGGAACACCCGCACGCCCAGGGACCGCAGCCGCCGCCTGAACGCCGAGGCCGCGGGCTGGTTCGCCCAGTGGGTGATGACCACCGACTCCACCAGCATCCCCGCGGCGCGGAAAGCGTCGATGAGGCGCAGCACGTCCTGGTCGTAGGTGATGCCCAGGTCGCCGCGCACCTTGTTCTTCTCGATGTCGTTGGCGTTGATGGCGATGAGGATCTCGGCCTCGTCGCTCAGGTGGGACAGCATCTTGATCTTGCTGTCCGGCTGGAATCCGGGCAGCACGCGCGCGGCGTGGTGGTCGTCGAACAGCTTGCCGCCCATCTCCAGGTACAGCTTGCCGCCGAAGCGCCGCACGCGCTCCAGGATCTTCTCCGACTGGGTCCGCGCGTACAGGTCCGGGTCAAATCCCGTGGGCATACAACCTCCCCTACCCTGCCGGCCCCCGGCCGGCGGGCTCGTGAAAACAAAACACGCAGCAGTATATCGCGCATCCCTCCGCTTGGCAAGGCGCGCCGGGGGGCGGCGAGGATGGTTATACTCTTTGTGTAAGCAAGCTTTCCGGCGCGGGCCGCGTTGGATGGCCGAAGACCCGAAAGGAGACCGCGATGAGGAACCTGAAACTCCCCCTGCTCCTGGCGCTCACGCTGCTGCTGGCAGCGGCCCCCGCCCTGGCCGAGACCACCGCCGCGCCCCCGATGCGCAACGAGACCATCCAGCTGGAGGGGATGCCGGAGACGCTGGTCACCACGCAGTACACCCACGACGGGTGGTTCACCATCTGGTACGACGCGTCGCGCTTCGTGGCCGAGCCCACCCGCGACGGGGTCCTGTTCACGCTGGTGGACAACCGGCTGGGCACGGACGTGTCGCTGAAGGTGGAGGCCGTGGTGGACCACGCCGAGTACGGCGAGCTCATCCTGGAAGCCGAGCGCAGGAACGCCGAGATGGAAGGCTGGGCCATCCGGGAGGACGACGCGGAGGGCCTGTTCCCGCTGGCCGGCGAGGGCGCCGCGGTGACGGGGTTCACCGGTACGGAGGCGGACGACCTGCTGCGCGTCTACCTGCTCAAGGTGGACGGCCGCGAGGTGCTGGCGGAGCTGCGCTACCCCGTCCAGGCCGCGGAGGGCTGGGGCGCGCGGATGCTGTACATGCTCAACACCCTTGAGATGCTCCCCGTACAGCAGTAACCCTTACCTCGGTCCTGAGACGAGACAGCCCGGCGGACGCATGACGCGCGTCCGCCGGGCTTGGTTTTTATGAGGGCATTTCCTTTGGATTGAGGCTTCCCCGGTTTACTTCGGCCTCACGGTAATGATGTCGCTGAACGCCCCGAAGCAGTCCCCATGGTAGGCCCTGACCTGGTAGCGGTACGCCGTGCCCGCCTTGAGCCCCGTGTTCGTGAATGTTAGCGCACTGCCCCGGTACACCCGCGTGAACTCGCCGGAGGGCGGCGCCATCCACAGCTCGTAGCCCGTCGCGCCCGCGACCGCTTTCCAGCTCAGTTTTACGCTGGTCGGACCCTTCACCACGGCGGATGGCTTGGCGGCTTTCGCCAGCGCCGTCCCCTGCACCGCGGTCCCCAGTTCAGTGTAGATCGTGATGCTGCCGGATGCCGCCTTGTATGCACGCACCTTGTACCACCGCACTGCGCCCGCCTTGAGCCCCGTATCTATGCCGGTGGCGGCGCGCAGCGTGGCGACTTTCTTGTACAGCCCGTTCTGCGCGTTGCTGCTCCACAGCTCGTACCCATCCGCGCCCGCTGCGGCAGCCCACGTCACCTTGACCGACGTTGCGCTGTTCCCGGCCGTGCCGGTGATTTGCGGGGTGGACAGCGCAACGCCGGGCCTGGCGGCGCTGAACGGACCGTATGCTATGGACGTCTTGGACGAGCCGGCGGTATATGCGCGCGCCTTGTACCAATACACTGTTCCGGCCTTGCAGCCGTTGTTGGTGAATGCCGTATCCGCGCCGCCAAACACCCTTACATACGTTCCGTTCTCGCTGTCAGCGCGCCACAGTTCGTATCCCTGGGCCGTTGCCACGCCGCTCCAGGTGACCCGGATGGCGGAAGCGCCGGCGGGGTCCGCGGTGAGGATGGCTGTTTGCCCGCCGAAGGATGACGGTTTGATGGCCCATGCCAGGTCCGCAATCGACGGCTCCGTGAAGTTCTGCCTGTCGAAGGAAAACGTTGCGCGGGCGGTGTATTGGCCGACTTCATGCCCGTAGTTATTCTGATAGGTGCCGACCACTACCCCGTTGGGCAGCCCGGTCACCAGCACCACCTTCTGTCGCCCGTCGTAGGTGAAGGGGCCGGTGTAGTCCCATTTCGCGCCGCTCATGTCGTACTGGGCCTTGAGGATGACCCACTCCAGGCCGCCGAGGGGTGCCGGCTGCTCGAAGTTCTCGCTGTCGTAGGATAACGTCACGGATGACTTGTACGTGCCAGCTTCCAGGCCGATGGTATTGAAGTAGGTGTTGACCGTGACTCCCTTGGGCAGCCCGGTCACTCGCACGGTCTTCACCCTGGCGTCGTAGGTGAAGGGGCCCGTGTAGTCCCACTTCGCGCCGCTCATGTCGTACTTGGCCTTGAGGATGGACCACTTCAGGCTGGGGGCCGTGGGCTTTTCGTAGTTCCTGTCGTCGTACGCCAGCGCGGCGACAGCGGTGTAGTTGCCCGCGTTCGTGGCCGTGCTGTAGTCGTAGCCCATGATGGTTATCCCCTGGGGCAGCCCTGTCAGCAGGACCGTCTTTGGCGTGCCGTCGTAGGTGAACGGGCCCGTGTAGTCCCACTTGGCACCGCTCATGTCGTACTGGGCCCTCTTGATGGTCCAGGACAGATTCGGGATCTGGATATTTTCGTAGTTGTTCCAGTCGTAGGCGAGCGCGACCGTTGCGGAGTAGTTCCCCGCGTTGATTGCGGAGTTCTCGCCGTAACTGACGACCCTCACCCCCTGGGGCAGCCCGGTCAGCACCACCGTCTTGCGCGTGCCGTCGTAGGTGAACGGCCCCGCGTAGTCCCATTTCGTCCCGCTCAAGTCGAACCTGGCCTTCTTGATGGACCAGCTGAGCGGATTAAGCCTCGGCTCCTCATAGTTCGCGCTGTCGAATTGCAGCGTGACATAGGCGTTGTAGTCGCCCGCGTTGATGGCGGTGTTCCCGGAGTATGTCCCGGCCTTGACCCCCTGGGGCAGCCCGGTCACCAGCACGGTCTTCGGCGTGCCGTCGTAGGTGAACGGCCCCGCGTAGTCCCACTTCGCGCCGGCCATGTCGAACTTGGCCTTCTTGATGACCCAGTTGAGCACCTGCATCCGCGGTTCATCATAGTTCGCCTTGTCGTATTCCAGCGCGGCGGAGGCGGTGTAGTATCCCGCAGCCGACTTCGTGTTGTGGCTATAGCTGGCGGTGACCCCGTCGGGCAGCCCTGTCACCAGCACGGTCTTCGGCGTGCCGTCGTAGGTGAACGGCCCAATGTAGTCCCACTTCGCGCCGCCCATGTCGAACTTGGCCTTCTGGATGGACCAGTTGAGAACACCGGCTTTCGGTTCAAGATAATTGACCTTGTCGTATAAAAGCGTGGCCTTCGCGGTGTAGTACCCGGCGTTCGTTGCGGTATTGCCGGTATAGGACGCAACCGTGACGCCACTTGGCAGCCCGGTCAGGCGCACGGTCTTCTCGGTGTTGTCGTACGTGAACGGACCGCTGTACTCCCAACGCACGGCGCTCATGTCGTACGTCGCCATGCCGATATACCAGGTCAGGTTCGGCATCGTGGGCGCGTTGTAGTTCAGGGCGTCGAAGTGGAGCGTGACCTTCGCCGTGTAAATGCCGTATTCCTTCGCGACGTTGCCGGTATAGGACGCGACCTTCACGCCGGAAGGCAGCCCGGTCACCTTGACCGTCTTATCCGTGCCGTCGCATGGGAATGGTTTCACGTAATCCCATCCCGCGCCGCTCATGTCATAGGTTGCCTTATCGATGGCCCAATTCAGGCCCGCCAGCACGGGCGTTTCATAGTTTGCGGACTTGCTGGCAAGGGTGACATTGGCGGCGTAGCCGCCTGCGTTCGTCCCGGTGCTGCCCTCGTAGGATACAACTGCCACGCCCTCGGGCAGCCCTGTGACCGAGACAGTCTTTTCCATGCCGTCGAAGGTGAACGGGCCGGTGTAGTCCCACCCCGCGCCGCTCATGTCGTACGTGGCCTTGTTGATAACCCAGGCCAGGTCCTCCAGGACCGGCTTCTCATAGCGCACGTCGTCGTAGGCGAACGTGACCGACGCGACGTAATTGCCGGCATCTGTTCCCTTGTTGCCGTCATACGACGCAACTGTCACGCCCGCGGGCAGCTGTTTCTCGTTGATATTGACAGTCTTTACACCACCGTCAAAGGTGAACGGTCCAGCGTTTTCCCACATTACGCCGGACATGTCGTATATGCGCCTGGATACGGTGATTTCAAGAAAAACGGTGTAGGTTTTTCCTGCTGTTTTGAATTCTGCGGTGATTTTCGCCTGGCCTGGCGCAACGCCGGTGACAAGGCCGTAAGCGTCAACGGTGGCGATTGTCGTGTTATCGCTCGACCACGTCACTTTGGCTCCGGGATCCGGTTTTACAGTGAGCCCCGCAGCGCTGCCCACGAAAACCCCGCCCGGCCCTTCCAGCCATTCCAGCTTGAAGTCAATGGGAGCGGGTGTAGGTTTGGCGCTTAGGTAGGCTACAGGCGCATCTTCCGCAAAAGCCGGTAACGCCGGGACTGCCATGAGCGCCACCAGCGCGAGCATGCACACCAGAGCGAAGGACAGTGTCTTCCTTGCCATGTCTATGTCTCCTGTCAAGTTATTCGGGGCATATCCGGTCATATTGCCCGCGACTCGCGGCAAAAAAAACGGGCCATATATATTTGAGAGATGCTGGATATAAATAAATAGTTTCTACACAGGAATCTTTTAGCATGCACAACAGCAATAGTCAAGCGCGGGGCGTGAAATATCGATATTTGGGCGGGACAAATTCCGCCACCATGACAAAACCGGCGCAAGCGCGGGGCGGCTGCGCCGTCCAGGCGCCCCGCGCATGGATGAACGGGCAGTGGGCACGGACGAAGGGGGGCGCTGCGGCGGGGCCGGCTGACCGGATTCAGACAAACCCGGCGGACGCGTTTCCGCCGGGCGATGCTTTTTCCTGGATTACAGGTCGTCCTTGAGCGCCCCCGACTTCGAGTACGCGGTGCTGCGGGCCTCGAAGAAGTCGGTCTTGATCATGTTCGCGTTGCTGTACTGGGAGACCCACTTCATGGTCTCCGGCTCCTTCTCGTGCCCCTCGTACACGGGCGGCAGGCCGACGGCGGCGGCGCGCAGGTTGCCGATGTACTTGATGTAGTCCTCCGCCATCTCCCCGTTGAGCCCGAGGATGCTCTCGCCCAGGACGTAGCGGCCCCAGGCGATCTCCTGCTCGCACCCTTCCCGAAGCATCGCGTGGAACTCCGACACCAGTTCCCCGTTCCACAGCCCCGGCTCCTCGTTCCTGATCTCCGTGAGGATGTTGCGGAACAGCCAGACGTGGGTGGCCTCGTCGCGGTTGATGTAGCGGATCTGCTGGGCGGAGCCCGTCATGAGGTTGTTGCGTGCGAGGTTGTAGAAGAACATGAACCCGCTGTAGAAGTAGACGCCCTCGAGGATGTAGTTGCCCATGAGCGCGCGCAGGAAGCTGTGCCGCGTCCCCTCCCGGTGCAGGCCGTTGTAGATGTCGCCGATGAAGGTGTTGCGCCGCAGCAGCCGCTCGTCGTCCTTCCACTGGTAGAGCACCTGGTCGCGCTCCTGCGGCTCGCAGATGGAGTCGAGCATGTAGGAGTAGCTCTGCGAGTGGATGGCCTCCTGGAAGGTCTGGATGCACAGGCAGAGGTTGACCTCGTTGGCCGTCACGTACTGCCCGATGGCGGGCAGGTTGGCGGTCTGGATGCTGTCCAGGAAGATGAGGAACGAGAGGATCTTGTCGTACGCCCGGCGCTCCGGGGCGGGCAGCAGCGGGTACTGCTTCTTGTCGCCCGAGAGGTTGATTTCCTCGGGTATCCAGAAGTTGTTCATCGCCTGGCGGTACCAGGGGCTGACCCAGGAATACTTCATGTTGTTGAAGTCGTTGAGGTTGGTCGTGTTGCCGCCCAGCATGCGGCGCAGGCGCACCTCGGTGTCCCCGCCGGGGTTGAACAAGGGCTTCCTTGACAGTTCTTCCATATGCCGAATGCGCTCCTTGCAGTGTGTCTGGGGGCACCATGGTAGCGGGTCGCCGCCCTCCGGTCAAGCGAGCCCCCTGCGCCGGGGGCGGGCAGGGGGCTTGCCGTGGATT
This sequence comes from Candidatus Limnocylindria bacterium, assembly GCA_035463055.1. GTDB lineage: Bacteria > Bacillota > Clostridia > Christensenellales > Aristaeellaceae > UBA6115. Next base: position 640 of record DATHTQ010000324.1, on the reverse strand, counting down.
CGCGCATCATGCAGAACTTGAGGAAATTTCGAGGCTCTTTGCCTCTGTCAGGTCGAGCAACTCGTGCATTCGTCCACTTCCAGCGCCTTGGAGCGGATGTAGTACACCGTCTTGACGCCCTGCTCCCAGGCGAGGAGGTAGAGGTCGAGGATCTGGCGGAAGCTGTAGTCGCTGGTCACGTAGAGGTTCATGCTCTGCGCCTGGTCCACGTGGCGCTGCCGGACGCCGCAGGCGCGGATGCTCCACGCCTGGTCCATCGCGTGGGCGGACTTGTACAGCCAGTAGGTGGACATGCTGAGGTCCGGCGCGGCGCGGGGGATGAGGCCGGACTTCTTCTCGTCGTAGTAGAAGCGGTTCATGATGGGGTCGATGCCCGCGGTCGTCCCCGCGATGATGGAGATGCTGGAGGTGGGGGCGACGGCCAGCAGGTAGCCGTTGCGGATGCCGCCCTCGCGCACTTCCTCGCGCAGCGCCGCCCAGCGGCCTGAACCGTAGTCACGCTTGTCAAAGTACGCGCCGGTGTCCCAGTCGCTGCCGGGAAAGTAGGGGTAGGCGCCCTTCTCCCGCGCCAGCGCGGCGCTCGCCATGACGGCCCAGTAGTTGATGTTTTCAAACGCCCGGTCCGCGTACGCCAGGTGCT
>DATHTQ010000323.1:0-2215 GCA_035463055.1 Candidatus Limnocylindria bacterium | reverse complement strand
GTGGTCCTATTTCCGCTTCTTCTCCCGGGACCGGGCGAAGCGCGCCGCGGAGAACCAGAAGTACCTGTCGCTGAAGGCCGCCGCGTCCAAGCGGGCGATGCTGCTGGTCAACCGCGTCAAGTACTACCGCACGCACCGCTACCGCGCATGCCCCTCCTGCAAAACGCCCCTGCGCCTGGCCCGAAGGACGGGCAGCGTCCATGTCAAGTGCCCCGTCTGCCGCCACGAGTTCGACGTGAACATCCGGTTTTAGGCCAATAATCCCGGGCCCTGGCCCGTTTCACAGTCCCCAAGCGCGAACGGCCCCGTTCGCGCTTTTTCGTTCGGATATTCCGCCTTTCCGGAAAAGACAAATATTAATCCTCCCGAGGGGCTTGCGCACACGGAGGGAATAGGTGTATGATTGGCGCGATTTTTCAAAAATCGTTCGTGTTTTTGGAGGGTGCGGGTGGAAGAGCTCAGGCAGGCGATCCGGCAGTGGGGCAGGGGAATCGGCTCGGACGTGGTCAAGGTGGATTCCTTCATCAACCACAGGATCGACGTGGGCCTGCTCAACCGGATGGGCCAGGCGCTGGCGGACCATTTCCGCGGGGATAAGCCCGACGTGATCCTGACGGTCGAGGCCTCCGGCATCGCCCTGGCGGTCACCACCGCCCAGGCGCTGGGCAACCTTCCGGTCATCTTCGCCAAAAAGCACGAGGCCGCCACCCAGCGCGGCACGATGCTGCGGGAAACCGTACATTCCTACACCCACGGCAACGAGTACGACATGCGCGTGTCCGCCGACCTGCTCACCCCCGGCACGCGCGTGCTCATCGTGGATGATTTCCTGGCCGACGGCGAGTCGGTGCGCGGCATGACGTCGCTGATCCGCCAGGCCGGGGCGTCGCTGGTCGGCGTCGGCGTCGCCATCGAGAAGGGCTTCCAGCACGGAGGCCGGCTCCTTCGAGAGAAGGGCGTGAAACTGCTGTCATTATCGGTCGTCACCAGCATCCGGGACGGTCAAGTGATGCTGGAGGACGACCGGTGATATATTTGAAGGAGGATGCCATGAAACACAGCACCAGCGTCTCCCGTATCATCCGACTGGCTGCCCTGTCGCTGTCCCTCGCTCTCCTGCTCGGCGGCCTCGCCCTTGCTGAGACCCCCGCCTCCGCGTTCCCCGCGGTCGACGCCTCCCAGATCAAGGTCGGCATGGTGCTCATCGGGTCCAAGGACGACGGCTTCTCCGGCGCGCACTTCAACGGCCTCGAGGCCGCCAAGGCCCAGCTCGGCCTGCGGGACGACCAGGTGCTCTACAAGTTCAACGTGCCCGAGACCGCCGAGTGCGACGCAGCGCTGCGCGAGCTCGTGGACGCCGGCTGCAGCATCATCTTCGGCAACTCCTGGGGCTTCATGAACTTCATGGAAGAGGTCGCCGAGGAATATCCCGAGGTCATCTTCTCCCACTGCTCCGGCTACAAGAACAACGGCGTCAACTTCAACAACTACTTCGGCCGCATCTACCAGGCGCGCTACCTGGCCGGCATCGCCGCGGGCCTGAAGACTTCTACCAATAAAATTGGCTACGTCGCCGCTTGGGCGGACAACGCCGAGGTCAACGGCGGCATCAACGCCTACGCGCTGGGCATCCAGTCCGTCAACCCGGACGCGGTCGTCTACGTCAAGTACATCAGCTCCTGGTACGACCCGACCCTGGAGAAGCAGGCCGCGGTGGCCCTCCTGTCCCAGGGCTGCGACGTCATCGGCCAGCACGTGGACACCTCCATGCCCCAGGTCGCCGCGCAGGAAGCCGGCGTGTTCGGCAACGGCTACAACACCGACATGACCCCCGACGCCCCGGACGCCCACCTGACCGCGCCCATCTGGCACTGGTCCAGCGTCTACGCCGCGCAGATCCAGGACGTCATCGCCGGCACCTGGCTGCCCGTCAACTATTTCCTGGGCCTGCAGGAAGGCATGGTCGACATCTCCCCGCTGTCCAAGAACGTCGCCGAGGGCACGGCCGAGGCCGTCGAGGAAGCCCGCGCGCGCATCCTGTCCGGCGAGTGGGACGTCTTCACCGGCCCCCTCTTCAGCAACAAGGGCGAGCAGGTGCTGGCCGACGGCGAAGCCTTCGCCGACGCGGACATCACCGGCGGGGTCATGACCACGCTGCTCGTCAAGGGCGTGCAGGTCCTGTAATTACCCGGTTTTACTCTGGCGGGGCCGCCCC
>DATHTQ010000322.1:0-4099 GCA_035463055.1 Candidatus Limnocylindria bacterium | reverse complement strand
TCAAACTGCACTCCGCCCAGATTGTAGAACGGCCGTATGCCGTTGTCAACGCAGGGGAACGGAGCGATGCGAAAAAGCGGGGATGTCGGGACCGGCCATGCCCCGCCTGCGCTTCCCTTCCATGAATCAGGCAGCCACTTTCCGCCTGCGCAACCTGGGGATGGATATTAAAACGAAACCGGGCAGCCGCGCTGCCCGGTTCGATGATGAGGCTCCTGTATGATGGGATCGCGGGCGCCGCCGCTGGCTGACAAAAGCCTTCCGGGCTAACCCTGCTTCCCTTCCTCCCTGTCCATCAGCATGTTCCTCAGCAGATCCAGGCACGCCTGCGCGGCGGCGGTGCGGTAGTAGTCGGGGCCGCGGGTGGGGAGGGTCTGGGTGCGGGTCTCCAGGCGGCCGTCCAGCAGCACGGCGCAGGCGTGGGTGGTGCCGCGCACGGCGACGGCGCACGCCGCCTGCGTATGCAGGCGCCCGGCCGCCGCGCGGGCCAGGGCCTCGCACGCGGGGGTTGGTTCCTCGGGCACGTCCCGGACGCCGACCAGGTCCCCCAGCTCCTGCGGGGTGGCGGCGGACACGCATACGCCCACGGCGTCCTCCCCGCCCTGGGCGGCCTGGGCGCGGTGGGCGGTGAGGCCCGCGGTGCCCGCCTCGACGAAGGAGGCGCGCAGCCCGGCCTTGTTCAGCATGTCCATCACCACGGTCTCGACGTTCTCCACGTCCACGCCGTAGGCGTGGCGGCCCAGGCGCTTTTTCACTTCCTCCAGCACCGGCTCGGTGAGTTTTTTTGCCTCCTCCTCCGTCTCGGCCCGCGCCGTCACGCGCAGCATCGCCTCGCCGTCCTTGGCGTAGGGGGCGAGGGTGGGGTTCTCGGAGGATTCCATGAGGTCCGCGAGCATCTCCGCCATCTTCGACTCGCCCAGCGCGATGACCCGCACCTGCCGGGAAATGAGCACCGCGCCGGAGAATTCCTTGAGGTAGGGCGCGACGAGGTTGTCGAACATCGGGCGCATCTCGCGCGGGGGGCCGGGCATGAGCACCGCGATGTGGCCCTCGTCGGAGAACAGGATGCTCCCCGGCGCGGTGCCCTGCGGGTTGTCCAGCTTGATGGCGCCCTCGGGCTGCAGCGCCTGCTTCTCGTTGCTGGGGGGCATGTCGCGCTTGGTCAGGCGGTAGTAGGCGCGGATGTTCTCCAGCGCCTCGCCGTCCATGTACAGCTTCCTGCCGAAGCACCGGGCCACCACCTCGCGCGTGAGGTCGTCGCCCGTGGGCCCCAGGCCGCCGGTGAACAGCAGGATGTCCGCGCGGCGCATCGCGTCGCGGATGGCCTGCTCCATGCGCTCCTCGTTGTCGCCCACCACGGTCTGGATGTAGTGGTCCAGGCCCACGGCGGCCAGGCCCCGCGCCAGGTACTGCGCGTTGGTGTTGAGGATGTCGCCCAGCAGCAGCTCGGTCCCCACGCAGATGATCTCGGCGCGGCGGGTGCCGTCCTCGCGCCGCTCCCTGGCCGCGCGCAGGCCCTCCTCGGGGGTGGGGGCGGGGCGGTTGTGTCCGGTTTCCATACGTCGTCTCCTTCTGTCATTCGTCTTCCCTTATTTTACCTCGCCCGCGCAGGCGCAGACGCGCCGCCGCGCGCCCGCTTGCGGGCTGACTTTCCCGAAACGCAAAAAATATCGCGCCGCGCTGTCGCTTTGCGGAAATCGTGGTATACTATGCTCACCCATCCATGCACTGCAGGTGATATCCCCGGTTTGGCCCATCGCTCGCAGGTTAGTGCGCTACAATTGCAGCAGACGAAGACTCTGCCGGTGGGAAAAATCGGAGGTACATCATGTACACGGACAAGACCCTCACCTGCCGCGACTGCGGCACCCAGTTCTCCTTCACCGCTTCGGAGCAGGCCTTCTTCGCGGAGAAGGGCTTCACCAACCAGCCCGGCCGCTGCCCCAGCTGCCGCGCGACCAACCGCAACGGCGGCGGCAGCCGCGGCGCGGGTTCCCGGGGCGGGTACGGCCAGGAGCGCCAGATGCACGACGTCGTCTGCGCCGAGTGCGGCCGCAACACGCAGGTGCCGTTCCTGCCCACCAGCGACCGCCCCGTGTACTGCTCCGACTGCTTCCGCAACCACAACCCCCGCGGAAGGTAAGCAAAACCTGAAGAGGGCTCCCGCCTGCAATGGGCGGGGGCCTTTTTTGCTTGCTGCGGCGGCAGGCCGCCTTGCCGCGGAAATCCGCCATGCGCCGGGCGTCCCTTCACAACCTGCGGGAAATCCGAGGATCTGGCCCGTTTCCTTGCCGTCGCCGGTGGACATCCCGCCGCCGCGCGGGTATCCTGTCCCCATGCATTTCCCCGCCGCCGGCGGGATATCGGAGGGTTGGATGGTCGTTTTCGAGCGCGGGGCGTTGGAGCTCAAGGGCAACCTGCACATGCACACCACGATGAGCGACGGGCGCAAGGCCCCGCTGGACGCCATCGCGGACTACGAGGCGGCGGGGTACGACTTCCTCGCCATCACCGACCACCGGCGCGTGACCCGCGTGCCGGAGTACCAGGGGCGCGTGGTGCTGGTGCCGGGCGTCGAGATGGACGTGGAGCCCAGCGAGCTGGAGGTCATCCACCTGGTGGGCGTCGGCGTGGGCGAGGGGTTCACTCGGGGGTTCCAAACCGGCCTATCCGCGCAGGAATACATCGATTTGGCCCGCGCCCACGGGGGCGTGTGCGTGCTGGCACACCCGCACTGGTCCATGATGCGCGAGGCGACGGTGCTGGCGCTGCGCGGCCTGGCGGGCGCGGAGGTCTTCAACTCGGTGTCCGGGCCGCCCTACAGCCCGGAACGCCGCGACTCCACCCACCTGCTGGACCTCGCGGCGGCGCGGGGGATGCTGCTGCCCACGGTGGCCGCCGACGACACGCACTTCTACGGCGCGGAGCTGGCGAAGTCCTGGACGGTGGTGCAGGCGGAGCGCCGTGACGCCGCGGCCGTCGCGGACGCGCTGCGCGCCGGGCGCTTCTACGCGAGCCAGGGCCCCAGGTTCAAGCGGGTCACCTGGGACGGCGACACCGTGGCGGTGGAGTGCGAGCCGGTGTCCCGCGTCCTGTTCCACAGCGACCTCACCTGGGCGCACGGCAGGGTCCACGAGGGCGAGGGGCTGACGCACGCGTCCTACCGCCCGGAGCGGGACCGCGGGGAGAGCTTCATCCGCGTGATCCTGGAGGACGGGCAGGGCCGCAGGGCGTGGCTCAACCCGTTCTCGCTGGTGGAGGCGTGAGCGCGGGGTGACGCCTTTCCCCATGCAAGGGGTGCATGCGGGATGAAGCGCAGGAAGACCCTGCCCCCGGACTTACCCGAAGTCCTCTCGCTGCGGGACGCCATGCGGGGGAGGGAGACAACTGCGCTCGCGCGCTGGGCGTGCGGGTACGCCGAGGCCGCGATGCTGCCGCTGTGGGAACGGCGGTGCCCGGGGGATTCCCGCCCGCGGGCGGCGCTGGACGCCGCGGGGGAGTGGCTGGCGGGGCGCGTGAAATTGCCTCAGGCGCGGGCCGCCATCCTCGCGTGCCACGCCGCGGCGCGGGAGGCGGAGGCGGACCCGGCGGCGCAGGGCGCCGCTCGGGCCATCGGCCACGCCGCATCCGCCATCCACTCCGCCCGGCACGCGATGGGCCTCGCGCTCTACGGGGCCCTGGCGCTGGCGTGTGATACCTTAGGGCCGGGGGCGGACCTGGAGCGGGCCGCCGCCGCGGAAGTGATAAAAATGGAATTGTCGCTGCGGGCGTTCCTTGGGGAAAACGGGAACGGCCTGCCCGGGGCATGACGACGGAGGGATGCGCCTGATGGATATGCCCATGATAGGGACACCCGTGATAGAAACGCCCGTGATAGAGACGCCCCGGCTGCTGCTGCGAAAGCCAACGCCGGGGGACTTCCCGCGCCTGTGGGGCATGCTGACCGACCCCGCCGCCAAGGAGTTCACCGGCGGGGTGACGCGGCTGCCGTATGAGGAGCGGCTGGCGCTGTTCCTGGAGGAGTGCGAAACCCCGTTCTCGCGGGACGCCTCGGAGTTCGCGGTCATCGAGAAGGAATCCGGCCTGTATATCGGCTACT
>DATHTQ010000321.1:0-2066 GCA_035463055.1 Candidatus Limnocylindria bacterium | reverse complement strand
CACCACCTACTGGGCGAGGAACGAGGAATCCGTGCGCGCCACGTTCGAAGCCCTCCGGGAGGAGGGGTGCGACGCCATCGTGGCCGTCATGCACGGTGGGACCGAGTACGCCCCTCGCCGCTGGAAGGACCAGGAGCGCATGGCCGCCTGGGCCATCCGGCAGGGCGCGGACCTGGTCATCGGCCACCACCCGCATGTCGTTCAGGGCATGGACGTGCTGGACGGGGTGAGCGTCGTCTATTCGCTGGGCAACTTCGCGTTCGGCGGCAACAAGGACGTCCGTGCCGCCCACGCCCTCATCGCCCGGGCGGAGCTGCATTTCGGCGCGGACGGGGAGTACCTCGGCCACCGCCTCAACCTCATCCCCGTGGCCCCCTCCGGGGAGAAGGACTTCAACAACTACCAGCCGGTGTTCCTGGGCGGCGCGGAGGCGGACAAGGCCATCGCGCTCGCGCAGCGGGACACCCCGTTCCCCCTCTCGCCGTTCGCGGAGGGCGAAGGGGCGTGGCAGCCGTTCGTGCCCGCTGTGGGCAGGGGGGAATAAGGCCGGGAGGCTTTCAGAGGGGACGGGCGGGGCAAGTGGCCGCGGGATGCCGCGACCAAATTGTACAAATCAAGGAAACCCCTGAAAACCCTATATGGATCAACGCGTTTTTCCGCCGGGCCACCCCGGCGGTCCGCTTTCCTTTTTTACCATTTTGTGCTATAATATCCGGGTAAGCAAGGAAGCCTTCGCGGCTTCCCGAACGGGAAACGAGGTAAGGTATGGCCCAGGGCGCCGCGGAAACCATGAACGTGAACACGCGTGTGAACGCGGTATATGACGAGAAGCAAATCCAGGTGCTGGAGGGACTGGAAGCGGTCCGCAAGCGCCCTGGCATGTATATCGGCTCCACGGACACCAACGGCCTGCACCACCTGGTGTACGAAATCGTGGACAATTCCATCGACGAGGCGCTGGCCGGGTACTGCCGGAACATCAGCATCACCCTGCGCAGGGACGGCTCCGTGACCGTCGAGGACGACGGCCGCGGCTTCCCCGTGGGCCTGCACCCCAAGCTGGGCCGCCCCGCGGTGGAGGTCTGCCTGACCGTGCTGCACGCGGGCGGGAAGTTCGGCGGCGAGGGATACAAGGTGTCCGGCGGCCTGCACGGGGTGGGCGCGTCGGTCGTCAACGCGCTGTCCAAGCACATGGAAGTGCTCGTGTACCAGAACGGCAAGGTGTACCAGCAGGAGTATGACCGCGGCCACATCGCCTACGACCTTCGCGTCATCGGCGAGACCGGCGTCACCGGCACGACCGTGCGCTTCTGGCCCGACATCCGCAGCGAGCAGAACCCCGACGGCGTCTTCGAGCCCGACGCGGAGTTCCGCTGGGACACCCTCAAGAGCCGCGTGCGCGAAATGGCGTTCCTCAACAAGGGCATCCGCCTGGACATCACCGACGAGCGCGCGGAGCCGATGGAGTCCGCGAGCTTCTGCTACGAGGGCGGCATCGCCGAGTTCGTGCGCTACATCAACAAGAACCGCGTCCCCCTGCACCCGGACCCCATCCTCGTCGAGGGGGAGCGGAACGGCACCTCGGTGGAGATCGCGCTGCAGTACAACGACTCCTACCAGGAGAGCGTGTTCGCGTTCGCCAACAACGTCCGCACGCCCGAGGGCGGCACCCACCTGGTCGGGTTCTACACCGCGCTGACCCGCGCCGTCAACGACTACGGCAGGCGCTTCAAGATCCTCAAGGAAGCCGACGGCAGCCTCAAGGGCGACGACGTGCGCGAGAGCCTGGCCGCGGTGGTCTCCGTCAAGCTGCGCGAGCCGCAGTTCGAGGGGCAGACGAAGGCCAAGCTCGGCAACTCCGAGGTGCGGGGCATCGTGGACAGCTTGGTCTACGACCGCCTGGCCGCCTACCTGGAGGAGAACCCGTCCGTCGCGCACACCATCCTGGACCGGTGCCTCGGCGCCGCGCGCGCCAGGGAGGCCGCCCGCAAGGCGAGGGAGCTGACGCGCCGCAAGTCGGTGCTCGAGTCCGCGTCCCTGCCGGGCAAGCTGGCCGACTGCACCGA
>DATHTQ010000320.1:0-2130 GCA_035463055.1 Candidatus Limnocylindria bacterium | reverse complement strand
TCGGAGCCGGAGTGCACGCTGATCTTGTAGCCGAAGCGCCGCGCGATGGCCGCGTGGACCTGCATCTCGCGGTCGAACGCGGACACGTCGCCGATGTAGTCGATGCCCTTCTGGAACTCGCCGATGAAGCGCGGGGCCATCGTCTTCATGCCCACGCCCAGGCGCGACAGCTCCGACGCGGCGAAGAAGTGCTGCGCGGGACTGGTGGGCAGGCTCGTCTCGTCGATGGAGATCTCGAGGTCCGCCGTTGTCTTCCCGCCCGCGAAGAACTCCTGCCACACCCGGTGCGCGAAGGATATCGCGTCGCCGTAGACCGCGAGCGCCTGGGAGAGGCTGTCCTGCGTGAACGAGACCGCGGAACCGTCGTCCAGCGGGAAGGGCCGGCCCACGTAGCGGTCCCGCATGTCCTGCGGCACGTCGGCGCGGCCCTCGGGGCCGCGGATGTGCTCGGAGCAGTCCAGCGTGATCATCGTGTAGCCCAGGCCCAGCGCCAGGCGCACCTCGTCCATCGTCTTGAGGTGGTCGCCGTCCGCGCCCCAGGGGCCGGTGTAGCCCGCGCGGAACACCGCGAAGGTGGCGCAGTCCAGCACGTCCTCGTAGGTGCGGTTCGTGAGCTTGAGCTCGCGCATGGACTGCTGCGCCAGCACCGGCACGGCGTCGTATTTTTTGAACACCCGCAGGTGCCCGTCCCCCGCGATGCCCAGCCGGTCCCCCACGCCGAAGGTGCGCTCCAGGCGCAGCACGGGCGAGGGCCGGGTGAAGGGGAACGTTTCCCGCAGCCACTCGGCGGCCGCGTGGTCCGCCGGGCGTTCCGCTCCGTTTGCGACGAGCACCTCGCCGCCCGCGGCCTTCCTCAAAAAGACGCCCCGGGGGTCAAACGCCTGGTTCTCCATACGCCCTCCCGAAATTGCTGACGGCAAGTGTACTCTGGGCGGCGCGGTCAGCCCACGTACGCCGCGCCGGCCTGCAGCGCGCGGACGTTGAGCTCCACCAGGTGCGCCTTGGGGCCGTAGAACACGCTGGCGAGCATCTTTTCGATCGTTTCCAGCTTCAGCGCGCCCGTGGCCTTGATGTACGCGCCGAGCATGACCATGTTGGCGACCTTGAAGTTGCCCAGCCTGCCCGCCTCCTCCATGCTGGGGATGAGGTGGCAGCGCACGTCCGCGCGGCAGGCGGGCTTCTCCACCTGCGAGGAGTTGATGAGGATGAGGCCGCCCGGCTCCACGCTGCGCTCGAAGCGGGCCAGCGAGGGCCCGTTCATCGCGATGAGCTCGGTGGGCTGCGTGACCACCGGGGAGCCGATGGGCTCGGTGGAGATGACGACCGAGCAGTTGGCGGTGCCCCCGCGCATCTCCGGGCCGTAGGAGGGGACCCAGGATACCTCGAACCCCTCGGCGAGCCCCGCCTCGATGAGGGTCTTCCCCATCGCCATGACGCCCTGGCCGCCGAACCCGGCGATGATGATCTCGCGCGTCATGCGCCCGCCCCCCTGTCCTTGTAGACGCCCAGCGGGTACTGCAGGGTCATGTCGCTCTTGACCCACTTGCCCGCGTCCACCGGGGTCATGCCCCAGTTGGTCGGGCAGGTGGACAGCACTTCAATGAACGTGTGCCCCACGCCCTGCGTCTGCAATTGGAACGCCTTCTTGATGGCCTTCTTCGCGCGCATCAGGCCCGGCATGTCGGCGACGTGCACGCGCTCGCAGTAGGCCATGCCGTCCAGGGTGGACAGCATCTCCGCCATGCGGATGGGCAGGCCGTGCAGCGCCTGGTCGCGCCCCGCCTGCGAGGTGGACGACTTCTGGCCCAGCAGCGTCGTGGGCGCCATCTGCCCGCCGGTCATGCCGTAGATGGCGTTGTTGACGAAGATGGTCGTGAACTTCTCGCCCCGCGCCGTGGCGTGGACGATCTCCGCCGTGCCGATGGCGGCGAGGTCGCCGTCGCCCTGGTAGGTGAAGACGAACCGGTCCGGCCGGGTGCGCTTGATGCCGGTCGCCACCGCCGGCGCGCGCCCGTGGGCGGCCTCCACGAAGTCGCAGTTGATGTAGTTGCCCGCCAGCACCGCGCACCCCACGGGGCTTACGCCCACGGCGACGTCGAGCAGGCCCAGCTCCGTCAGGGACTCGGCGAT
>DATHTQ010000319.1:0-3105 GCA_035463055.1 Candidatus Limnocylindria bacterium | reverse complement strand
TTCAAGACAGCTCGACCGGCCGCTGTCATTATGTACGTAAAGCGAAGGTGGCAACGTTCCGTGGCATACCGACGCCGACATAACGGGAAGCAGCCCTCCCGGAACGCAAAAGGCCCCCGGAGAGGGGCCTTTGATGTCGAGTGCTTCCGCGCGCGCCGGGAGGGGCGCTCAGGCCTTCGCCCGGGACGGGAACCCCAGCATCAGGTACACGCCCAGCACCGCGGTGAACCCCATGGACGACAGCACGCTGAACCGCTCGAACAGGCCGAAGGTCGCCTTGGGCCCGGCCATGGTGCCGATGGCGCCTGTGAACATCAGGGCGAGGGTGAGCGCGGCCCACGCCGCGAGCGACGGCAGTGCGCGCCCGCGCAGGCCGCCGACGATGAGCAGGACCATGGACGCGATGGACAGCAGCACGACCACGCCGGTGAGCGCCAGGTGCGCCGTGTCCTGCCCGGTCCCCGCGAAGCCGCTGGTGGTCAGCGGGAAGAACACGTAGCCCACGGCCGAGACCCACATCATCGCCGCGTACAGGTAGACGCCCAGGCGCGTCTCGCGGTTGAGCCTGCCCTGCACGTACACGCAGCACACCATGAGCATGGAGAGGGCGGCGACGCCGTTGAGGCTGGCGAGCCGGTTCCACAGGGAGAGCGACGGCGCGTCCTGCGCGCTCAGGTCGCTGACGGCCTGGCTGAGCCAGTCGTAGCCCGGGTACGCCCGGGGCGCGAACAGCACGGCGGCCAGGAACGATACGAAACTGACGATTCCCAGGATCCCCATGCGCCGCATCAGCGGCTCCCGCGCATCCCCCTGCATACAAGCCCTCCCGCGGCCGTGTCCCGCCCATGCGGCCCCGGCCTTTGTCGCGCCGATGGTACGAGACGCTGGCCCCGCGCGTCAATGCCCGCGCGCAACCCGGTGGGACGGGATTTGCCCGGTGAATGATATCCCGTGCGGCTCCTCTCACTCCCTATTCCAGAGGGAATGCCATTGTTGAAGCCTTTTAAAAGACCCATTGAGACTATTGGAAAACCAATCTGCAGACGCAAAGTGCGGGGGGTATCGGGGGACGAATGTCCTCCGATGCAATTCGTCTCGCCCGGCTCCCGGTCCCACCCCGCAAACGCCCCGCGTTTGCGGGAAAGGAGGAGCGACGCAGCGCGTGAGAGGTGGCTTTCAAGCGTTGCCCGTCCCCACCCGACAAAGCCGCAAGGCTTTGGAGGAAAGGAGGAGCGACGGAGCGCGTGAGAGGCGGCATATTCGGTTGCCGCTGCGAACGAAGCGCAGTCCGCGACGACGCGCCGCCGCGAACGGAGCGCAGTCCGCGACGACGAGGGCGGGGCGTTTTCGCCATGGGCGAAAACATTCCTCACAATCCTCCAACCCATAAAGAACCGCAGTTCTTTTTCGATATGAAAAGGCCCCCCGAAGGGAGCCTTTTCGCGTAAGGTTCTGTGGATTACAGGGCGGTCGCGGCGGCGACGGCCTTCTGCAGGGAGGCCAGGTAGTCGCCCACGGTGATGGTCACGGAGCCGGTCAGGTCCGCGCTGGTGGGGACGTTCGGGTGGCTGGCGTCGCGCTGGAAGGTCTCGATGGCGAGGACTTCCTCGAGGGTCTGGCCGACGACCCACGCTTCAAACGCGGCGATCTGCTCGAACCATTCCTTGCCGATGGCGGAGGCCTTCCTCATGCCGTAGTTCTCGCCCTTCTCGACCTTGGTCAGGAGGGTCTCGGCGGCGGGTACGGTGACCTTGCCGGCGGCGTCAAAGGAAACGCGGCTCTGCTGCACGTCCCAGACGACGGACAGGATCTTGCCTTCGGCGTCGAGCACGACGCTGCAGACGGTGGTGTTGACCTGGGCGGTGCCGGCCTTCTCGGCGGTGGCGTCGGCGACGGTGCCGATGGACGTGACCATGCCCAGGCCGTGCTTCATGTGGCCGGCGGCGGAAACGCCGAGGACGGAGACGAGCAACATCGAGGCAAGAAGAACCAGAGCTACCTTTTTCATGGAACCCTCCTTGAAAGTATGTCTACCGTCGCTTATCCTACATACCGACGCGTCCCGCGTCAACCGTTTCCCGGACGTTTTCCGCATTGGGTGGGCGAATTCCGTCCCACTGAAATCGCCAAAAAGCGCGAAAATCGTCCCGCGCGGGCTAAAAAACCGGGCTCTCGCCGCGGTTTTCGGCAGAGGGCGCAAGGCGGCGGGACGCGCGCCGGCCCAGGGCCCGCGCGGGCGGGCAACCTCACAGAGAGAGCGCGCTTGCGCGCGGAAAGCCGGAGGGCGGACCATGACGGGCGTGCTCATCAACGCGGGGGCGGTCATCCTGGGGGCGGCGCTGGGGGCGCTGTTCGGGCGGTTCCTCTCGGAAAACCTGCGCCGCGCCGCGATGACGGCGCTGGGGCTTTGCACGCTGTACATCGGCGTCAAGGGCAGCCTGGGCGCGCTGAACCCGCTGGTGCTCATCGGCGCGCTGGTCGGCGGCGCCATCCTGGGGACGCTGGTGGACATCGACGGCGCGGTCGCCCGCCTTGGGGAAAAGGCGCAGGCGATGGCAAAGGGCCGGGGCGGCACCGTGGGCGAGGGGTTCGTCGCCGCGTCGCTGCTGTTCTGCGTGGGCGCGATGGCGGTGACCGGGTCGCTGGAGGCGGGCCTGCGGGGCGACAACGCGACGCTGCTGGCCAAGTCCGCGCTGGACTTCTTCGCCGCCATCACCCTCGCCTCCGCGCTGGGCATCGGTGTCGCGCTGTCCGCCGTCTCCGTCCTCGTCTACCAGGGCGCCATCGCGCTGCTGGCCGGGGCCGTCGCCCCGCTGCTGACCCCGGTCGCGGTCGCCGAGATGGGCGCCGCCGGGTCGCTGCTCATCGTGGCGCTGGCGTTCAACCTGCTGGGCATCGCGAAAATCAAGGTGGCGGATTTGCTGCCGGCGATCGTGATCGCGCCGGTATTGGCGATGGTGGCGGGGGCGGTGTAGGAAAGAGGAGCAAGGATATTGCGATTATCATATCTTGATTCATTCCCCCGATATTCGCTATTCAGTTGATTTCATTCTAAATAATGTCTAGGATTGTTAGTATCCATATAGAAAGGACAAGTGCTGTATG
>DATHTQ010000318.1:0-1767 GCA_035463055.1 Candidatus Limnocylindria bacterium | reverse complement strand
GCACACGGCGCGCCCCGGTTCCCGTCCCTGCGCGGGCTGCGCCCGCCGGGAATCGCTACATGGGCAGGGTCTTGACGGACCTGTACCCGGAGGGGATGCCGGAGTAGGTTGTCCCGAAGATCCGGGCGTGGGGCGTCACCTTGAGGAAGTACGCCGTGCCCGGCGAGAGGCCGGTGAGGGTGCAGGCGGTCGCGGTGGTCGTTACCCTCGGCTCGTAGGGGCCGACGGACGTGGCCGCCACGGACACCACGTAACCCGTCGCTCCGGGGACGGGCTCCCATGCGAGGCGGATGCGCGTGGCCCCGGAAGCGAAGGCCTCGGTGATTTTCGCCTTGGCCAGCGGGACGCCGCACACGGGCGGGCTGAACGCCGCGCATACCCGTGCGCCTTCCTCCGTCACGTACGCGCGCGCCTTGAACCAGTAGCGGACGCCGGGCTCCAGGTAGGTCTTGGCGTATGCCGTATCGCCGGTCGCCCTGGCCAGCTTCCAGGGGCCGTTCAGGGACTCCCCGTACCAGACCTCGTAACCTTGCGCGCCCGGGCCGCCGTTCCAGGAGACCTTGATGGACGTGCCGCCAAGGGGCTCCGCCCAGACGCGGTCTATCCAGGGGATGCCGAAGTCGCGGGTCTCCTGGTGGGCGGGGTCGCTGCCGCAGGTGCGGGTGTGCGTGTCGGAGCCGTTGAGGAGCCACGGGCCCCAGGCATGCCCTGACGCGGGGACCGGGGTGTCGTCAAACGAATGCCCGCAGCCCGCGCAGGTGTGGGTCGTGAAGCCGGATTCCGTGCAGGTCGGCGGGGTCACGGCCTGCCCGTACGCGCACGGCTCGCTTTCGGTGTGGGCATGGTTGCGGGCGCAGGCGCGCGTATGCGTCCCGTCGCCGTTGGCGGCCCATGCGCCCCAGTCGTGGCCCAGCGCGCCCACATGCGCGTCAAAGTAGACGTGGGAGCACACGATGCACATGTTGATCGTGTATCCGCCTGACGTGCAGCCGGGCGGGACGACGATGTGCGAGTATGTGCAGGGCACGGTCTCGGTATGGCTTGCGTCGTTTGCGCATATGCGCGTGTGCGTGCCGTCACCGTTCATCAGCCAGTTGGCCCACGCGTGCCCGGTCGCCGCCGTCGGTGTGTCCTGGTAGGCGTGGGCGCATACGGGGCAGGTGTGGGTGGTGAAGCCCGCTTCCGTGCAGGTCGGTGGCGTGACGACGCTGCCGTAGGCGCAGGCCTCCGTCTGGGTATGGGCCGGGTCGTTCGCGCAGGCGCGGGTGTGGGTCCCGTCGCCGTTGCTGCCCCATGAGCCCCAGGCGTGGCCCAGCGGGTCCGTCGGGTCCTGCTGGAGCCGGTACGCGCACGTCAGGCAGGTGTAGGTCGAGATTCCCGGCGCGGTGCAGGCCGGCGGCGTCACGACGAGTTCATACAGGCAGTTTTCCGTTACCGTATGGGCCGGGTCGTTGCCGCAGGTCGTGGTGTGCGTGCCGTCGCCGTTGCTGGCCCACGCGCCCCAGGCATGCCCTGTCGCGTTCACGGGCGTGTCCTGGTAGGAGTGGGCGCATACGGAGCAGGTGTGGGTCGTGAAGCCCGCCTCCGAGCAGGTGGGCGGCGTCACCGCGCTGCCGTAGGCGCAGGCCTCGGTCTGTGCATGGGCCGGGTCGTTGCCGCAGATGCGGGTGTGCGTCCCGTCACCGTTGCTGGCCCACGCGTCCCAGGCATGGCCTGTCGCGTTCACGGGCGTATCCTGGAAGGAGTGGGCGCATACGGAGCAGGTGT
>DATHTQ010000317.1:0-29206 GCA_035463055.1 Candidatus Limnocylindria bacterium | reverse complement strand
GCTCGGCCTGCAGCCCGGACACCAGCTCGCGGTCGTTCTCCCCGGCCAGGTGGTCCAGCATCTCGACCACCGTGACCTTTGAGCCGATGGTCGCGAAATAGCTCACGAACTCCAGCCCGATGACGCCGCCGCCGATGACGCACAGGGACTTGGGCGGCTGGGTTACGTTCAGCAGTTCCCTGCTGGTCACCGCGAAGCCGGAGGCCAGCGCTTCCCTGAGCCCCGGGATGGGCGGGACCGCGGGGACGGACCCCGTGGACACCAGCAGCCGCTTTCCCGTGAGCTCCGCGTCCCCGGCCTTCACGCGGAAGCCCTCCGCGTCCCTGCCCGTGATGACGCCGTGCGCCTCGTATACGTCCGCGCCCGCGGCCTTCACGGAGCTCTTTACGCCGGACACCAGCGTGCGGACCACCTTGTCCTTGCGCCTGACCGCCGCCGCGTGGTCCAGGGCCGCGCCCTGGGTGGTCACGCCGTACTTGGCGCCGCGGACCGCGCCGTCGTAGAGCTTGGCGGAATACAGCAGCGTCTTGGTCGGGATGCAGCCCTCGTTGAGGCACACGCCGCCCAGGTACCGATCCTCGATCAGGGCGGTCTTCAGGCCCGCGTGGCCCGCGCGCTCCGCCGCCAGGTAGCCCGCGGGCCCGCCGCCCAGGATGACCAGGTCATACGTCATGCGTCTTCTTCCTTACAGCGCCGTCAGGATGTCTACCTGCTCGAGCGCCTCGCAGAGGTCCTTTAAGAACCGGGAGGCGGGCGCGCCGTCCACCGCGCGGTGGTCGTAGGTCAGCGACAGGCCCATCGCGGGATATGCGGCAAGCTGCCCGCCCGCCGTGCGCACGCGCTCGATGATATTGCACACGCCCAGGATGGCGGCCTGGGGCGGGTTGATGATGGGGGTGAAGCTTTCCACGCCCAGCGCGCCCAGGTTGGACACCGTGAAGGTGCCCCCGGCGAGCAGGTCCGGGCTGATGTTGCCGCCGACGGCGGCCTGCGCGAGCTCCCGGGCCTCCCTCGAGATGCGCGAGAGGGATTTCGTGTCCGCGTCGAACAGGGTGGGGACCATCAGCCCGCGCGGGGTGTCCACCGCGATGCCCAGGTGGACGTGGCGGAATTCACGGATCCTGTCCTCCAGGAAGTGCGCGTTGAGCGCGGGGTGGCGCCCCAGCGTGCGCGAGACCGCGAAGAGGATGAGGTCGTTGATGGTGATGCCGGAGAGGCCCAATTCGGCTGGCGAGGCCTTGAAGCGCGCGCGCATCGCCAGAAGGCGGGTCGCGTCGAAGGAGGAGTGGTGCGTGAGCTGCGCCATCGAGGACAGGCTTTCCTTCATCGCGCGGGCGATGACCTTGCGGATGTTGGTCAGCTTGGTGTCCGTGAACGCCTGCGCGTCCTGCGGGGCCGCGGCGGCCTGCGCCGGGGCGGCGGGGGCCGCGGGCGCGGGCTGGGACGGCTGCTGCGCGGCGGGCTGCGCGGGGGCGGGAACGGAGCGCTCCAGCAGCGCGGCGTCCCGGGCGGCGAACACGTCCCGCTCGATGACGCGGCCGTAGGGGCCCGACGGCGCGGCGGCGCGCGGGTCCACGCCGAGGCGCTCGGCGGTCATGCGCGCGCGGGGGGACACCCCGGCCGCCTGTGCGGATTCTGTCTTGGCGGGCGCGGGCTCCGCCTTCACGGGCGCCGCTTCCTGCACGGCCGGCGCCGTGTCCTGCGCCGCGGGGGCGGATTCCTGCTGTGCCGGGGCGGCCGCGCCATCGGGCCGCAGGGCGGACACGTCCTCGCCCGGTGCGCCGATGGCGGCAACCGTGGTCAGCACCGGCACGTCCTCGTCCGCCTGGAAGAAGACGGCCAGCAGCGTGCCTTCCGCCTTGGCGGTCTCGTCGAAGGAGGCCTTGTCGGTCTCATAGCTGAAGAGGACGTCGCCGACGCGGACCGCGTCCCCCTCCTTCTTGTGCCATTGCGTGATGATGCAGCTCTCCACCGACTGCCCCTGGCGGGGCAGGACGACCGGGTGCGCCATGTTCACCTCCGGGTAATTTGGTGTCTGCTGGTCAGATGGGCTTCGCGCGGGAGAGCAGCAGCTTCTCCGCCTCGGCGTTCCACAGGCCGTGGGTCCGCTGCGTCAGCTCGTGCAGCTCGCGGAAGAGCGGGTCGTCCTTCCCCTTCTCCTCGAAATCGTCGATGGCGGTCAGCGGCATGCTGATGTGGGTGTAGATGAGCTTCTTGCCGCCGGGGATCTTGGGGAGGTTGAGGGTCGTCTCCACGACGCAGTCCAGCCCGCCCACGTGGGTGACCAGCGCGGCGGGGTTGAGCAGCCCCTTGTTCATCATGTCGATGGCTTCCTTCATGTCGTCCACGTTGCCGTGGGACGTCGCGCACAGGTGCGTGCGCGCGTAGTGGACGTTGTAGAAGTTGACCGTCGCCGAGAACTGCTTGTCCGCGGGGCCCGCGAAGAAGTTGAGGCACCCGTCCACGCCGAGGATCTGGTCGGCCTGCTCGACCACCGGACGCACCGGCGCGAAGCAGATGACGTCGTCGAAGCCCTTGCCCCCCGTGAGCCCCCGCAGGTGCGCGACCGGGTCCCCCACCTGGGAGGTGTTGACGTAGTGCAGGTCGATGCCCTGTTCCTTCGCGTGCTCCACCGTGAAGATGGACGCCGCGCGGGCCAGGCGCTTCTCGTCGATGTCGGTCACGACCAGGAGGCCGGGCTTGCGGTCGCAGTGCAGCGCGTAGTCGATCGCGCCCAGGCCCATCGGCCCCACCGACGCCAGCAGCGCCAGGGACCCGCCCTCCACGATGCCCATGTCGTGGACGTACTCGCCGTCCCGGGTGTGGTACATCGCGTGGAACGTCGCGATGACGCAGGACAGCGGCTCGGTCAGCGACCCCAGGAAGAACGCGTCCGCCTCGTAGGGCAGCAGGCAGTCCATGACGAGGTTCTCCTGCGGGATGCTGACGTAGGTCGCGTTGCCGCCGCAGTCGCGGTAGGAGTAGCCGGGCGCCAGGATGGACCCCTCGTAGGAGTGGGCGGGCTGGATGACGTAGCCGTCGCCCGCCTTGTACTTGTGCGCCCAGTTCTTCCCCACGCGCACGATGCGCCCGCAGAACTCGTGCCCGATGAGGGTGGGGTTGGTGGCCACGTCGTCGGGCACGCGCGCGTGCTCCGCGCCCAGCTGCGCGGCCTTGTAGCTGCTCATGCAGATGCTGTCGGTGACGACCTCGCAGATGACGCTGTCGTCGGTCTCCGGCGAAAGCTCGAACTCCTCCAGGCGCAGATCGTGCTTCCCGTACAGCCGCACTCCCTTGGTTTTCACTGGATGTTCCCTCCGTTCTCGTGCCTGATCAAATCCCAGGTGCTGTCGATGAGGTGGGCGAACCGCGGGTCCTCCATCTTTTTGATGACGAAGCTCTGGGCGGGGGTGTTGATGTCCTCGCCGCTGATCTCCATCATGCCGTACCGGGCGCACAGCGCGCGCAGGCGGTCCAGCTGCGCGAAGGTGTTGCGGGTGGGCATATAGGTCACCGCCCGGATGCCGGCGCCGTCCAGCAGCGCGAACAGCTCGTCGAGGTATTCGTCCTCGAACTTCTGGGCGCGCTTGTCGCCGGTCACGGACACGCCGACGTCCCCCAGGTAGGGGTAGGCGAGGATGCCGCCGGTCTTTTTGCAGAAATCCACGTATTCGTGGAACCGGGGCAGCTCCTCGTCCGCGTCCTCGTACACCCGGGGGATGAAGTCCTTCTTGAGTTCGCCCACGCGGCGGAACTCCTCCATCATACCCATGCCCGGGTTTAGGCTTCGCGCCAGGGCCAGCATCAGGTGCCGCTCGGTCACGCTGCCCCCGTCGTGCGCCATGGACAGCGGAAGCACGTCGCGCCCGAAATCCAGGTCCGTCCCGGCGAGGCGGTTGACGGCCTCCAGCATCCGGCGGTTGCGCGCGTTGCGCTTCTCGCGCACGGGCGCGAAGTACTCCTGCACCATCCCGATGCTGCCGTGCGGGACCGCGTGCAGCACCATGTAGGCCAGCCCGGCCTGGTCGGGGCTGTTGGTGTGCCGATGCTCCAGGGGCGTGCCCTTCAGGCTCACCCGCGCCTCGATGCCGACGGTGACCGGCAGCCCCGCGATCTCTCCCGCGCGCAAAAACTCCCGCGCCCCGCCGATGCTGTCGTGGTCCACGATGCCCGCGGTGCACAGGCCCTCCGCGAGCGCGGCGTAGACCGCGGCCGTGGGCGAATAGGGCGAGAACGAGTAGGTCGTGTGGATGTGGTTGTTGATGTACCGCGGGTCGCGCGGCGGGAAGTCCGCTTCCCGCAGGGCGGCGGCGAGGTTAATGAGCCGCTCCTCCCGGTCCGGGGCGTTGAGGCGGCCGAGGATGCCCTCAGGGATCAATGCAGCATCACCTGCCCCCCGGTGACCGGGATCGCCTGCCCGGTCTCGAACGTCTGCTCCACCGCGTACAGCACGGCCTTTGCGACGTCGCTGGGCAGGCAGCCCCGCTTGATGAGCGACTTGCCGAGGTAGGACTGCCTGACGTCCTCGACCGTCTTCGCGCCCGGCACCTTGCCGGCCTTCAGGTACTGCACGAACAGGCCCTTTTCCGGGTCCGACCACAGCGGCCCGTCGTAGTAGTTGCCCGGGCAGACGGCGTTGACCTTGATGCCGTCGCCGATGAGTTCCATCGCGAAGCTCTGCACCAGCCCGATGCCGCCGAACTTGCCGCCCGCGTAGGCGAAGTTGCGCGAGCTGCCCGCAAGCCCGCTCTTGATGTTGATCTGGATGATGTCCCCCATCCAGTTCGGGTCGGCCGCGTGCTGGGCCTTCATGACCCGCGCAGCGTACTTCGCGCACAGGAAGAACGCGGTATAGTTGACCTTCGTCACCAGCTCGAAGTCCTTCAGCTCCATCTCGTCCAGGCCCCCGGCCTTGAGGATGCCCGCATTGGAGACGAGCAGGTCCAGCCCGTTAAACCGCTCCACGCACGCGCCCACCATCCCCGCGACGCTCGCCTCGTCGGAGACGTCGGCGCGCACCGCCGCGGCCCTGTCGCCCAGCGCCTGGGCGGCCTCCCGCGCCAGCGGCTCGTTGAGGTCGGCCAGGAGGATATTCGCCCCCTCGCGGTACAGCTCCTGCGCGAGCCCCAGGCCGAACCCCTGCGCGCCGCCGGTCACGATGGCCGTGCGGCCCGACAGCCGCCCCGGCGCGCCCGGCGCGCGGGCGGGCATATGGTCCGCCGCGATGCGCTCCCACGCGGTCATGTCAATCATGCAGCACCTCCATATAGCGGAGCATCCGGCCGTACGCGTCGTCCCACGCGGGGGCGCGGCGCGGCTCGTAGACCCGGGTCTCCACCGAGCGGCGCACGACCTCGCGCGCCTCCGTCACGTCCCGTATCTCGCCCAGCGCCACCGCCTGCATCAGCGCGTTGCCCATCGCCGCGCCCTCGATGGGGCCCGCGGTGACCGGCAGGCCCGTGCTGTCCGCGGCCATCTGGTTGAGCAGCAGGTTCTGGATGCCCCCGCCCGTGATGTTGAGGCTGCGGATGGGCCGCCCCTTCATCTGCCCCAGGCGCTCCACCGCCCAGCGGTACTTGAGCGCGAGGGATTCGTAGACGCAGCGGGCGAACGCGCCCACGCCGTTGGGCTCCGGCTGCCCGGTCCTGCGGCAGTAGTCGCGGATCTTCCCGGTCATGTTGCCGGCCTTGTAGAACTCCGGGTAGTCCGGGTCCAGGACGCTGACCAGCGGCGGGGCCTTCGCGGCCTCGGCCTTGATATACTCCCAGTCCAGCTTCTCGCCGTCCCCGGCCCACTCCCGGCGGCACTCCTGGATGATCCACAGGCCCATGATGTTCTTCAGCGGCCTGAACCCGCCCTGGACCGTGCCCTCGTTGCTGAAGTTGCTGTCGAACACGAAGTCCGTCAGCACGGGCGTGTCGCTCTCGATGCCGAACAGCGACCAGGTGCCCGACGAGCAGAACGCGAAGTCGCCCTCGCCGGGGATGGCCGCCACCGCGCTGGCGGTGTCGTGCGTGCCGACCGCGGCGAAGGGCACCCGGCCCACGCCCAGCTCCTCCCCCAGGCGCGCGTGCAGCGCCCCGCGAAGCGTCCCCGGCATGTCGATGGCGGGGAAGATGTGGGAGGGGATGGAGAGCGCCTGGAGGATGCGCGGGCTGAACGCGCGCGTGCGTACGTCCAGCATGCCGGACGTGGTCGCGATGGTGTACTCGCAGGCCATTTCGCCCGTCAGCGAGTATCCCAGCAAATCCGGCATGAACAGCAGGGAGGACGCATTTTTCAGCGCCGCGTCGCCCTCGAGCACGCGCCGGTAGAGCTGGTATACCGTGTTGAGGTGCAGCGCGGCGATGCCCGTGATGTCGAACAGCTCCCGCTTGGGGATGCGCTCCCACGCGGCCTTCATCTCGGCTTCCGTCGAGTAGCGGTAGGCGCGGGGGTCCTCCATGAGCGCGCCCTGCGCGTCCAGCAGGCCGTAATCCACGCCCCAGGTGTCGATGCCGAAGCAGGCCGGCGCGAAGCCGGCATCTTTCGCCTTTCGGAACACGTCCTTGAGGCTCTGCAGGATGCCCGGGTAGTCCCAGGAGGGGACGCCGCCCTTGTCGGTGAAGTTGTTCTCGAAATAGCCGACGGGGTGCATCTGCGCGCGGCTGCCGTCGAAGCGGCAGACGATGCCCCGGCCGTTGGAGGCGCCGATGTCGAACGCCAGCAGGTCCAGGCCCTTCATTTGCCCTCCGACAGTTGCTTGCGGTATTTCTCGCTCTCCCAGCCCTGGATGAAGCCCTGCGCCGCCTCGCCCATGGGCACGGCGCGCAGGCCCTTCTTTTTCAGCGTCTCGTGGATGAACACCACCGCGCACAGCGTCTCCTCCAGCGTCTGGGCCGAGGCCTGGGGGCCTTGGTAGCGCGTGACGCCGGTTTCGGGGTCGATGATTGCGCTCTCCCCCAGCGTGCCGCGGAAATAGACCATCTGGTCGGGGAACAGCGGGGCCTGC
The DNA here is from genome assembly GCA_035463055.1 of Candidatus Limnocylindria bacterium. GTDB lineage: Bacteria > Bacillota > Clostridia > Christensenellales > Aristaeellaceae > UBA6115. The sequence goes on along the minus strand of DATHTQ010000317.1, from coordinate 22,215 downwards.
GTGAGCGCCTCGGCGGTGTACGCCCCGCCCTTGAGGCGCGACACCAGCCACGGCGTGTCGGAGACGAAGCCGTCCCCCTCCGCGCGAACGCGGGGCAGCGGGTAATCCGCCGGGTCCACGCCGAAGAGTTTGCGGAAGCGCGTGTTGGCGTCCTCGTGCAGGAACAGGCACTCGTCCGCGGTGTCCGCCGCGGCGATGAGCCCGTGGTTCTGCATGACGACGACCGACGCCTCCCGGCCCTCGCGGGCCGCCACCTCGCGCAGGATGTCGCGCATCGTGAACGTGAGCTGCGCGCCGGGGTTGACGTAGGGGACGAACGCCCACGCGTAGGGCGCGCCCTCCAGCGCCCTGGCCGCGAGTTCCCGCGCGCCCTCGGCGCACGCCGCCATGTTCGCGTATACGCTGTGGGTGTGGCCCACGTAGCGCGGCAGCAGCGAGTGGAAGCCCGCCTCCACCGACGGGCGCAGCGGGGCCATGCCCTCGACGGCCTGCGTCAGCGCCCTGGCGCGCTCGGAGCCCGCCGCCTCCACGTCCTTAAAGGACGCGGGGTCGCTTTCGTTATAGAACTCCCGCAGCGCCGCGCCGTCCAGCACCGCGTACGCCGCGTCCGGGGCGACGTCGGTGAGCCGGAAGCCCGACGCCTTGATGGCCATGAGCCCCCCGGCCAGCTTGACCGAGGTGTTGCCGCCCCCGCCCTGCGTATAGTCCGCCCGCGCGCCCAGCGCCCGGGACACGCGCGCGAAGCCTTCCAGTTCCGCCTGGTGCCGCCTGATGAAATCCGCCATCGCTGCGCCTCCGCGCGCCGGGCCTGCCCGGCCCGGCCATCCGCATTCATTATAGCATGGTTTAGTACCCCGCGCGCCTGCATGCGGGATGATATCCGCCCGCCCGGGCGCGCCGGGGATGCAGGGAGGCCGCCTTGCGGCCCCCGCGCCTCAGCCGCGGCCCGCCAGGGTCTCCCGCTCGTAGCGGCGCACGGCGTCCAGCCACTGCCCGTCGGCGGGGATGCCCCGCGTCAGGCAGTACCAGTCCCACACCGCGCCCAGCGGCAGGGTCTTGCGCTCCTCCATCAGGGCCAGGCGGGCGGTGAGGTCGCCGGCCTCCTCGGCCTCGCGGAACGCCTTCGCGGGCGCGAGCAGCGCGCCCAGCAGCGCCTTGCGCGCGTTGCGCATGCCCACGGCCCACGCCGCGACGCGGTTGACGGAGGCGTCGAAATAGTCCAGGCCGATGAACACGCGGTCCAGGAAGCCGTTCCAGACGACCTCGTCCATGATGCGCTGCAGCTCGTCGTCCAGGGCGACCACGTGGTCGCTGTCCCAGCGCACGGGGCGGGACACGTGCAGCAGCATCTTTTCATGGAACGCGAGCACCGCGCTGATCTTGGCGGACACCGCCTCGGTGGGGTGGTAGTGCCCGGTGTCCAGGCACGGGTGGATGCCGCGCGTGAGCGCGTAGCCCAGCGCGTACTCCGCGGAGACGACCGTGAAGCTCTCGACGCCGACGCCGAACAGCTTGCTCTCCAGCGCGCAGGGGGCCTGGTCCAGCCCGGCCTTGTCGGCGAAAATCTCATCCAGCGAGGCGGTCATCCGCTCCCTGATGCCCCGGGTGTCGGCGCGGGTGTCCTTGCTGCCGTCGGGCATCCAGAAGTTGACGACGCAGGGCTGCCCCAGCGCGCCGGCGAACGACTGGGCGATCTCGCGGCAGCGCTTGCCGTGCTCCACCCAGAAGCGCCGCTTCGCCGGGTCCGGCGAGGACAGCGAGAGGCTGCCGTCCATCATGGGGTGGGAGAAGTAGGTGGGGTTGAAGTCCAGCCCCAGGCCCTCGTCCCTGGCGAACGCGAGCCAGGGCGCGAACTCCTCGGCGGTGTAGGCGTCCCGGTCGACGCGCTTGCCGCCCCTGATGGCGTAGCAGGCGTGCAGGTTGAGCTTCTTTCGCCCGGGCGCCAGCGAGAGCGCCGCGCGGATGTCCGCCATGAGCTCTTCCGGCGTGCGCGCGCGGCCCGGGTAGTTGCCGGTGACCGCGATGCCCCCGGTCAGCGTCTCCGCGCCGTCGAATCCCCCGACGTCGTCGCCCTGCCAGCAGTGCATCGAGACGGGGACCGCGTCCGCCCGTTCAGCGGCGGCCTCCGCGTCCACCCCCAGCGCCGCGAAGGCGTCCCTCGCGTAGTCAAACCCCTGCCTGATCCTGCGCTCCGCGTCCATGGCCCTCTCCTTGTCTGCTCAGTTCGCCGGCGGGACGCCGGCGTGCAGGAACACCCGGCGCAATTGGACCGCGGTGCCCGTCGCCGGGTCGATGTCCATCGCCATGACGTCCTTCATGTAGGCGTTCCAGCGGTCCACGACCTCGCTTTGCGCCTGCACACGCGCGGCGCGTTCCACGCTGTCGCACTCGTAGTAGCCGAACAGGGTCTCCCCCTCGGTCCAGATCGTGTAGTTGCGGATGCCGGCCTCGTCCAGCACCCGGGTCATCTCCGGCCAGATCTCGTCGTGCCTGCGCACGTACTCGTCCAGCATCCCCGGCAGGATCCGGGCCTTCCACGCGAAGCGCTCCATGGTTCCTCCAACGCCTTGTCCCCGGGCAAAGGTCCGGGGGCGGGACCATCCCGCCCCCGGAGCCGGTTATCCGGCGCTCAGTTCTTAGTAAACGGTCTTCCAGTCCTCGATGTTCTGGGTGTCGAAGCGGAACGGGGGCCCGATGATGATCTCGGTGCCGCCGTCGCCCGCGTCGGTGACGGTGTAGGTGATGCCGTTGGCGGCCGTGAAGCTCTCGCCCAGCGCGCCGGTCAGGTCGCCGTTGACCATCTCCAGCAGCGTGTACGCGGCGACCGCGCCCACGTCAATGGGGTTCCACAGGAACATGTAGGGGGAGGCGGGGTTGTCCTGGCCCATGAACTCGGCCATCTCGCTGGGGAGGCCCAGGCCGGTCACGATGACCTTGCCCTGGAGCTCGTTGTCGGTGATGACCTTGGAGGCCGCCGCGATGCCCACGGTGGTCGGGGCCATGATGAGCTTGAGGTTCGGGTAGTTCTGCAGGAGCGCCTGGGTCTCGTCCACCGAGGTCTGGTAGATGTCGTCGCCGTAGGCGGTCTCCACCAGCGTCAGCTTGGAGTACTTCTCGTCCTTCATGATCTCGGCCAGCGCGTTGATCCACGCGTTCTGGTTCGTGGCGATGGCGGTGGCGCTCAGGATGGCCCACTCGCCCTCGCCGCCGGTGAGGTCATGGACCGCGTCGGCCAGCGCCTGCGCGACTTCCTTCACGCCGGCCTGGTTGATGTGGGTCATGCGGCTGCGGGGGTTGACGGAGGAGTCGAGGGAGACGACCTTGATGCCCGCGTTCATCGCGGCATTGAGGGCGGTCTGCAGCGCGTCGGCGTCGTTGCCGGCGATCGCGATGCCCACCACGTTCTGGGCGACCAGCTCGTTGACCAGGCTGATCTGGGCCTCGGCCGTGATCTGCGCCGGGTGCTTGACGATGGCCTTGGCGCCCGCCTCGGTGATGACGCGCTCGAAGCCGCTGGCCTCGCGCTCGTTGTAGGGGTTGCCGGCGGACTTGGTGATGATCGCGTAGGTCTGGGAGCTGAGGTCCTGCGCCAGGACGGCCGTCGCGCCCGCGGCCAGCGTGAGCGCCAGGAGCAGTGCCAGGAGTTTCTTCATGTTCAGGTTCCTTTCTGTGTTTTATTACTATCCACGCCCTTGGGCGTGTCATAGCTCACTTTGCCTGCGCGGCGGGCTTCCTGCGCGCGAACCGGAGGTTGGGCGCGAGGACCACCGCGATGAGGATGACGCCGATGATCATCAGGATGGTCTGCGAATTGACGTTGACCAGCCCCAGCCCGTAGCGGAGCAGGCCGATGATGAAGATGGAGATGATGGCCCCCGGGAACGTGCCCTTGCCCCCGGCGGTGCTGATGCCGCCCAGGACCGCGACGCTGATGGCCTCCAGCTCGTACCCCGCGGCGATGTCGTAGCGCACCGTGCCCGTCCAGGAGGCGTAGAACACCGCGCCCATCCCGCACACCAGGCCCATGAGGGTGTAGGCGATGAAGCGGATGCGCTGCACGGGCACGCCGGAATAGCGCGCGGTGAGGCGGTTGGAGCCGATGGCGTACAGGTGCCGCCCGAAGATGGTGCGGTGCAGCACCAGGCCGAAGAGCAGCGCCAGCAGGCAGAAGAACAGGAACAGCCAGGGCACCGCGCCCAGGCGCGCGTAATAGATCTGGTAGAACCAGCCCACGTTGTGGAAGCCGCCGGTGCTCTGGCTGCCCAGGATCATCTCCGCGATGCCGCGGTAGAGCGTCATGGTGCCCAGGGTCACGATCATGGGCGCCAGCTCGGTGAAGCGGGTCAGGATGAGGCCGTTGAGCGCGCCGCACGCCGTGCCGCACAGCAGCGCCACGACGATGGCCCACCCCATCGGCAGGCCCGCGTTGTAGGTGATGCCCAGCAGCGTGGCCGAGAGCGCCACCGTCGAGCCGACCGACAGGTCGATGTTGCCCATCACCAGCAGGTAGGCCATGGGCATCGCGATGAACCCCTTGATGAGGAAGGAGTTGATGGCGGTGAACAGGTTGTTGGCCTGCAGGTAATTGGCGGAGATGGACACGTTCATGACGTTGATGGCCGCCAGCAGCGCCAGCAGCAGGAACTCCCAGCGCAGCAGGGCGCTGCGGACGGAGGGCGCACGGGCGTCCCGGATGGTGCGTTCTGCCTGCGTGGTCATATCTGGCGCTCCCTTGCCCTCAGCGCGTTGCGGTGGACGGCGCGCTGGGCGACGACGTTGACGACGATGGCGATGAGGATGATGGCGCCCTTGATGGCCTGCTGCCAGAACTGCGGGATGCCGATGAGCGGGAGGGCCTTGGAGATGACCGTCATCGTCAGCGCGCCCAGCAGGACGCCGATGACGCCGCCCTGCCCGCCGGACAGGCTGACCCCGCCCAGCACGTTGGCCGCGATGGCGTCCATCTCCATGCCCATGGCCATGTCGCTCTGGGCGGAGGCGTACAGCGAGGTATACATCGCGCCCACCAGGCCCGCGAACGCCCCGGCCATCGTGTAGACGAGCAGCTTGACGCGCCGGATGTTGATGCCGCTGATCTCCGCGGCCTCCGGGTTGGAGCCCACCGCGTAGATCCTGCGCCCGAAGCGCGTCCAGCGCATGATGAAGAAGAACGCCAGGTAGCACACGATGGCGATGAACACGAGGTTGTTGATGAGCCCGAAGGTCAGCGTGCGGGTCTGGGCGAAGCGCTTGAAGTCCGCGCCGAACTGGTAGGCGGACACCCAGCGGTTGTCGCTGACCAGGTAGGTGGCGCCCCGGAAGATGTTGGCGAACCCCAGCGTCGCGATGATGGGCAGCACGCGCCCGCGGCTGATGGTGAGGCCCACCAGCGCGCCGCACCCCGTGCCGATGGCGACGGACACCAGGAACATGACCAGCGTGGAGGAGTACACCCCGTCGCGCATCAGCAGCGACGCGCACATGCCGGAGAACGCCAGCGTCGCGGACATCGAGATGTCGATGCCGCCGATGAGCAGCACGCTCATCATGCCCAGGGAGAGCGTGATGGTCGTGGAGTAGTTCTTGAGCATGTCGTTGACGGACCGCTGGGAGAGGAACGAGCCGTTGCGCATCTGGATGGCGACGACCAGCAGCGCCAGGACGGCCAGCAGGCTCAGCTCCCGGGTGGAGACCAGGCGGTCCCTGAGGACCTTGGGGCGGTTTCGGAGCGCTTCCATCGCCCTACCTCACGCTTCCCGGGCGCGCGGCCCGGCCTTGAGCATCGCGAGCTCGAGGATCTTTTCCTGGGTCGCGTCCCCGCGCGGCATCTCGCCGGTCATGCGGCCGTCGTGCATGACGTACACGCGGTCGCACATGCCGAGGATCTCCGGCATCTCGGAGGATATGAGCAGGATGCCCATGCCCTCGCGCACCAGCTCGCCGATGACCTCGTAGATGGCGGCCTTCGCGCCCACGTCCACGCCCTTGGTCGGCTCGTCCATGATGAGCAGCTTGAGCGGGTTGGTCAGCGCCTTGGCGACCACGACCTTCTGCTGGTTGCCGCCGGACAGGGAGGACGCCTTGTCGAACACCGAGGAGGCCTTGACGCCCATCTGCTCGCACAGCGCCCGGGACGCGGCGTTCTCCCGGGCCTCCTGGGTGACGAAGCCGCGCGCGTACTTCTGCAGCGCCGGCAGGGTTACGTTGCGGCCGATGCCCCAGTCCATGATGAGGCCCTGGTGCTGGCGGTCCTCGGTCAGAAGCCCGATGCCCAGGCGCATCGCGTCCTGGGGCGAGCGGATGCGGACTTCCTTCCCCTCCAGGAAGATCTTCCCGGAGGTGTATGGCTCGACCCCGAAGATGGTCTGCACGATCTCGGTGCGGCCCGCGCCCACCAGGCCCGTGAGGCCCACGATCTCGCCCCGATGCACGCGCAGGCTGACGTCCTTGAAGAAGCCGGTGCGGCCCAGGCCCTCGACCCGCAGCACCTCGTCCCCGACGCTCGCCTGCGTCCGGGGGAAGAGGTCGTTGATCTCGCGCCCGACCATCGCCTTGATGAGCTCCCGCGGGGTGATGGAGGCGACGTCGTAGGTGCCGATGTAGCGCGCGTCGCGGAACACCGTCACGCGCGAGGCGAGGCGGTACATGTCCTCCAGGCGGTGGGAGATGATGATGATGGACTTGCCCTCGTCTCTGAGGCGCTCGGTGATGCGGTAGAGCTCCTCCGACTCGCTGTTGGTCAGCGCGGCGGTCGGCTCGTCCATGATGATGATCTGCGCGTTCATGGACAGCGCCTTGGCGATCTCGACGATCTGCTGCTGGGCCACCGACAGCGTGCCCATGAGCGCGGTGGGCTTGAAGTCCACGTTCAGGGGGCGGAGCAGCTCCTCCGCCTCCTTGTGCATCTTCCTCCACTGGACCAGGCCCTTCTCGACCTTCTCGTGGCCGATGAAGATGTTCTCGGTCACCGAGAGGTCCGGGTAGCTGGTGACGTTCTGGTAGATGGCGGCGATGCCGTGGCGCTGCGCCTCCAGCGGCGTGCGGAACACCACTTTCTTGCCGTCCAGGATGACCTCGCCCTCGTCGGGGGCGTGCACGCCCGTGATGACCTTGATGAAGGTGGACTTGCCCGCGCCGTTCTCGCCCATGATCGCGTGGACCTCGCCGCGACGCAGCTGGAAATGGACCTTGTCCAGCGCCTTGACGCCGGGAAAGGTCTTCGTGATGCCGCTGAGCTCCAGGATGTATTCCGACATGGGCACTCCCTTTCGCGCACCCGGGCGGCGCCCGCGCGCCCGCTGTCCTCAATCGCGATGTTGTGTATCCTGCCGGCCTGCGCCGCGCCGGCCGCGGCTGGCGCGCACACCGGCGCGCCTTTCTTTGCTTTCAATGCTTCTTCCCGTATAATAGCACATGTTCCCCCGCCGTCATCATCCGATATTGCCGATTTGTATCGGTATCTTGCGCTGGAGGGTCCCATGGCCGTCAAGCTCGATTACCGGCTCAACCTCTCGCCCGAATCGGTGTGGCTGACCGTCACGCCGACCGGCCAGGCGAAGGCGGGCATCCCCTACATCCAGGAGGCCGGCGACTTCTATTCCTACCCCGGCTACTATACCCGCCGGGAGGGGCTTGCCTCGTTCCTCATCAAGTACACGCTGTCCGGGGAGGGCAGGCTGGAGTACGAGGGCAAGGCCTACGCCGTCCTGCCCGGCCAGGCGTTCTTCATCGACTGCACGAAGCCGCAGTTCTACGCGCCCGCGCCGGAGGCGACCCACTGGCACGTGCTGTGGGTCCACTTCTACGGCAGCGCGTGCCGGCAGTACTATAGGCTTTTTGAGGTGCAGAACGGCAGGTCGCCCGTGGTGACGCTCCCCGCGCGGTTCGAGGCCGCGCAGACGCTGCGGCAGATCCTGAAGCTGTTCGAGGGCGGCGAGAGCAGCCTGCAAAGCGACGTGCTCTCCTCCTCGCTGGTCACGTCGCTCATGGCCCAGTGCGTCCTGGGCGCGGGCGAGCCTGCCCAGGAGGGCGGCATGCCGGGCTACGTGCTGCGCGCGCGCAGCTACCTCATGGACAACTACCGCTCCCGCGTGACGCTGGACATGCTCGCCCAGGAGGTTTCGGTCAACAAGTTCCACCTGCAGAAGCAGTTCCGGCGCTACACCGGCTTCTCCCCCAACGAGTTCCTGCTTACCACGCGCATCTCCCGCGCCAAGGAGATGCTGCGCACCGGCGACATGCCCATAAGCCAGGTCGCGGAAACGGTGGGCATGGAGAACACGAGCCACTTCATCGCGACGTTCCGCAGGCGCGAGGGCATCACGCCCTCTGCCTACAGGGGCAACTGGTACAGAAGATAGCCCGCCATATAAAGCTATGAAATATTACACGCCGACCCTGACGGACTCCACGCCCAGCAATTTTGCCACCTTCCCGAACAGCCGCGCGTTGTGGCCGACGGACAGCGCGCAGTGGTGCGTCGGGGCGTAGGAGAACCACTCGTCCATGTACGCGTCCAGGCCCATGCCGAAGTCCACGTGGGTCTGGGTGTTGCCGATGGTGAGGATGGGGTGCTTCCTCGCCTCGCCCTGGCTGACGATGAGGCGCGGGCTGCCGTCGCGAAGTTGCGTCAGGCCCAGGGTCGTGACGGGGCCGGAGACGACGTTGGCCTCCACCGAGACGCCGCTGCCGCGCTTGCCGTGGTACACGCCCATGCCGCGCAGCAGGGGCTTGCCGTCGGAGATGCGGACGTGGAACGGCCCGTCGTGGCCAATCAGCATGGTGTTCATATCGTAGTCCATCGCGACGATCTCGCTGTAGGAGCCGCCCTTGCCCAGCAGGTCGCAGATCTTCATCGCGACGCCGGTCTTGATGTCGCCCTCGCCCGCGCAGGGGACGCCGGACGCGGTCAGCAGCGAGTGCCCGACGATGAAGCCGGACTGCAGGCGCTCGTACTCGTTGTCCTGGGCGCCGTGGTAGTAATAGCTCAGCGCGTCCAGGCGGTACGCCTCCACCATGCGCTCCTGCGCGGCGGCGACCGTGCAGGACCAGCGCATCTGCTCCGGCGTTGGGCGGCGGGCGATGGGGTCGGAGGGCGAGTCGCCGCTGATCTCGAAAAAGGCTGCGACCTCCCGCTCCTTCTGCGCGACGTCGGCCTCGGTGACCTCGCCCAGGTGGCGCGCCAGGTCGCACATCTCCAGGATCTCGACGTGGATGCCGAAGCGGGCGGAGAGCATCGTCAGGTCGCTGTACATGTCGAGCATGCCGCTGTAGTAGCCGCCCAGGAACCCGAAGCGCGAGGACCGGAGCGACCTCGCCGCGCCCGCGGCCATCGCCCACTCCCCGATCTCGTTCCAGGCGCGCACGGCCTCGGGCCGCCCCGCGGTGTCCTCGTCCGCCAGCGCGCCCTCTGGCGTTTCGGCCAGCCCCAGCAGGCCGTTGACGATGGTCAGCGGGATGCCCGCGCGCTGGAACGCGTTGGAGAGCTCCGGCACCGGGCAGCCCACGCAGTAGGCCAGCCAGTCGCCGGTGCCGGTCTTCGCGTAGTTCATCGCCGGCCCGGGCTGCAGGTTGAGCACGACCGTCGGGGCCTTGCATATTTGGTGCAGGGGCAGCACGGTGGCGCTGGTGAAATAGGTGGCGCTGTGGGCGAAAATGATGTCCACGCCCAGGGCGTTGAACTGCTCCCCGCAGGCGCGCGCCCGGTCCTCGTCGTCCACGAGGCCGAAGTTGCGGACCTCGCCCCACTGGGACAGCTTCTCCGCGATGAAGCGGTTGTAGCCCTCCAGGCGCTCGCGCAGCCCCGCGAACTGGGGCCAGTACGCCTTGAGCCCCGCGCTGTACAGGCCGATGCGCGCCGGCTTCGCCTTCCTCTGCAGCATGTTCAAACCTCCGCATATATCCTGCCGTGATTATAGCATGACCGCATGTGATGCATAAAAGTGGGGTCAGGGGATGCAATCCCCTGCGTAGGGCGCGGGAGGCGGGCCTCCCGCCGTTCCCCCGTCCCCGTCCCTACTGCTCGAACTGGCTGCGGTACAGCTCGCTGTACTTGCCGTTCTTGGCCATGAGCTCCTCGTGCGTCCCGGTCTCGGCGATGCCGCCCTTGTCCATGACGATGATCGTGTCCGCCTCGCGGATGGTGGAGAGGCGGTGGGCGATGACGAAGCTCGTGCGCCCCTGCATCAGGGTGCGCATCGCGCGCTGGATGCGGTGCTCGGTCAGGGTGTCCACGCTGCTGGTCGCCTCGTCGAGGATGAGCAGCGGCCGGTCCGCCAGCGCCGCGCGCGCGATGGTCAGCAATTGCTTCTCGCCGGAGGAGATGTTGTCCGCCTCCTCGCTGATGGCCATGTCGTAGCCGCCGGGCTGGGTGAGGATGAAGTGGTCGGCGTACGCCAGGCGGGCGGCCTCGCGGACCTCCTCGTCGGTGGCCTCCGGGCGGCCGTAGCGGATATTTTCCAGGATGGAGCCGGAGAAGAGCCAGGTGTCCTGCAGCACCATGCCGAAGGCGGCGCGCGCCTGCGCGCGGGAGACCGCGGCGATGTCCACGCCATCCAGCGTGATGCGGCCGCCCTGCGGCTCGTAGAAGCGCATCAGCAGCTTGACCAGCGTGGTCTTGCCGCTGCCGGTCTCCCCGACGATGGCGCAGGTCTGGCCGGGCAGGACGCACATCGAGAAGTCGTGGATGACGGGGATCTCGGGGTCGTAGCCGAAGCGCACGTGCTCGAAGCATACGCGGCCCCTGACCGGCGGCAGGGCGGGGGCCTCCTGGGGCTCCTCTTCTTCGGAAAGGTCGAGGAAGGCGAAGACGCGCTCTGCGGCGGCGGCCATCGTCTGCAGCTGCCCCGTGATCTGGGAGAACTGCATCAGCGGCTGCATGAAGTTGCGCGCGTACTGGATGAAGGCCAGGATGTCGCCGACCGCGATGCGGCCCATGGCGGCCTGCGCCGCGCCGAACACCGTGACGAGCAGGTAGCCCATGTTGGACACGAAGGACATGATGGGCATCATGAGGCCGGAGAAGAACTGGCTCTTCCACGCGCTTTCGTAGAGCTCGCCGTTGGTGCGGGAGAAGGCCTCCATCGTCGCGCCCTCGCGGCGGAACGCCTGCACGACCTGGTGGGCGGCGTAGTTCTCCTCGACGATGCCGGACAGGTCGCCCAGCAGCTTCTGCTGGGCCTTGAAGTACTTCTGCGAGCGGCTGAGGATGATGCCCGCAAGCGCCATCGACAGGGGCACTACCAGCACGACGAGCATCGCCATGAACGGGCTGATGGTCAGCATCATGACGAGCACGCCCAGCAGCGTGGCCAGGCCCGAGATGACCTGGCTGAAGACGTTGGAGATGTTCTGGCCCACGGCGTCCACGTCGTTGGTGATGCGCGAGAGGACGTCGCCGACGCTGGTCTTCTCGTAGTAGGCGACCGGCACGCGGTGCAGCTTGTCCCCCAGGCGCGCGCGCAGGTCGCGGCTGAAATCCGCCGTCACGCCCGCGATGAGGCGGTGCATGACGAACGAGAACAGCGAGGACGCGGCGTACAGGCCCAGCAGGAGCAGCAGGATGCCGCCGATGCGGGCGAAGTCGATGCCCGCCCCGCCCTGCAGGCGGGAGGTGAGTCCCTCGAAGATGGCGGTCGTGGCCTGCCCGGTGAGCTTGGGCCCGAAGATGGAGATGGCGGCGCTCAGCGCGCTGAGCACGGCGCAGAGCAGCAGCGTCAGGCGGTAGGGCCGCAGCGCCCCCAGAAGCCTTTTGATGGCCGTGCGGAAGTCCTTGGGCTTTTCCATGATCATGCCGTGGCCCGGCCCGCCGCCGGGGCCGATGCCCGGGCCGCCGCGCCGCCCGGCGCGGGATTCGTCGCGCTTGCGCTCACTCATGGACGCGCCCTCCCATCCCCGCCAGCTCCTCCTCGGAGAGCTGGCTCATCGCGATCTGCCGGTACACGGCGTTCTTGGCGAAGAGCTCGTCGTGGGTGCCCACGCCGCGCAGCTCGCCGTCCTCCAGCACGACGATCTGGTCCGCCCGCATCACGGTCGCGATGCGCTGGGCCACGATGACGGCGCCGGTGCCCGCAAGCTCGCTGCGCAGCGCCTGGCGCACGAGCAGGTCGGTGCGGTAGTCCAGCGCGGAGAACGAGTCGTCGAACAGCAGGAAGCGCGGCCGCGCGGCGACGGCGCGCGCGATGGACAGGCGCTGCTTCTGCCCGCCGGAGAGGTTGTCGCCCCCCTGGGCGACGGGCGCCTGCAGGCCCTCCTCGCGCTCGAGGATGAACTTCTCGGCCTGGGCGACGCGCGCGGCGCGCATCGCGTCCTCCTCGGGGATGTCCCCCGCCGCATAGCGCAGGTTGCTGTCCAGCGTGCCGGAGAACAGCGTGGCCTGCTGGGGCACGTAGCCGAACTGGGCGCGCAGGTCATTGAGGCTGAGGCTGCGGATGTCCACGCCGTCCAGCGTGATGCTGCCCCCGGTCACGTCGAAGAAGCGCGGAAGCAGGTTGAGCAGGCTCGACTTGCCCGAGCCGGTCGCCCCGATGACCGCGGTGACCTTGCCGTCGGGAATCACGAGGTCCAGCCCGCGCAGCACGTCCTCCTGGGAGCCGGGGTAGCGGAACGACACGTTTGTAAAGCGGATGCCCTCGCCGCGGGATGCGGGCAGCGGTACGGAGGCCTTGGGGTCCGTGACGGTGGGCTCGGTGTCGAGGACCTCGTTGACGCGCTGGGCGGCGACCTCGGCGCGCGGCAGCATGACCGAGCCCGCCATCGCGATCATCAGGAACGAGAAGGCTATCTGCATCGTGTAGCTGATGAAGGCGATCATGTCGCCCACCTGCATCCGCGCGGAGGCGACCTGGTGCGCGCCGAACCAGATGATGGCCAGCACCACCCCGTTGATGATGAGCATCATCAGCGGCATGACGTAGGCGAAGGCGTAGTTGATGAAGCGGTTGGTCTGCGTGAGGTCTTCGTTGGCCCTGGCGTAGCGCGCGGTCTCGTGCGCCTCGCGCGAGAAGGCGCGCACGACCTGCACCCCGGTCAGGTTCTCGCGCGCGACGAGGTTCATGCGGTCGGTGAGCTTCTGCAGCAGCTTGAACTTCGGGGTCACGACGGAGGCGGTGATGACCACCAGCGTTACCATCAGCGCGACCGTGACCGCGACGAGCCACCCCAGCCCCGTGCGCACCTGCGTGACGCGCCACACGCCGCCCAGCGCGACGATGGGCGCGTAGAGCATCATGCGCATCAGCATGACCGACATCGTCTGCACCTGGTTGATGTCGTTGGTGGAGCGCGTGATGAGCGACGCGGTGGAGAAGCGGTCCATCTCGGCGCGCGAGAAGCCCAGCACGCGCGCGAAGACGCGGCCCCGCAGGCTGCGGCCGACGCGCGCCCCGAGCCGGCCGGAGAGGAAGGTCGCCGCGAGGGCGGCCAGGCCGGAGGCCAGCGTGAGGCCCAGCATGTACAGCCCCTGCGTCCAGAGGTAGCCGTTGCGGATGCCGGCAACGTCGACGCCCAGGCGGCCGTACTCCGCGCGCACGAACTGCACCGCGGCCTGGCGCAGGAACGCGCCCAGGTCCGCGCCCTCGGGCAGCGCCTCGGCGGCGCGCTCGAGCAGCTGCGATAGCGGGACGGACCCCGGCATCCCCCCGGGCATCCCCTGGGGCATCCCGCGCTCCGCCGCCATGCCCATGGCCGTGAGCGCGGCCATCGGCGGGGTCAGCGCCGCGCGCGCGGCCTCTGCCGCCTGCGCGGACAGGCCGCTTTTCAGGACGTAAATGCCGTCCTGCAGGTCATACGCCGCGAGGATGGCCCCGCGGCCGCTTTCATCCGCGATGGCGAGGATCTTCTCCATCGATTCCGCGGACAGCCTGTCCGCGAGGGCGTCCTCGATGCCGTCCTGCTGGACGCCGACGTTGACCAGCGACGACGTGATGCCGGGCAGGGTCAGCTCGCCCACGGCCTGCGCCGCCAGCAGCAGGATGATGAGCAGCAGCGCCCGCCACTCGGGCTTGAAGTACCGGAAGATCTGCAAGGCTGTTTCCTTTCGCGCGCCGCTTCGTTCCCGGTTGTTTCACGTGAAACGCCCCGCGCGGGCGCATGGGCCGCCGCCGGCGCGCGTGCGGGCCGGCGGCTTCAGGGGCAGACGGATTGTACTCCCGTTTGCGGGTTATGGGAAATCATTCTGGGAAATGTTTCACGTGAAACAGCGCTACTCCCAGCCCTCGCCAGTTGCGCCGTTCCCGGCGTCCGCGGCTTGGGCGCCCGCGGGCGGGTCCATCGTCAGCCGCACGGCCTCGATGCGCGTGCCGCCGGCGCGCACCACCCGGAGGGTGCACCCGGGCGCCCTGACCTCCGGCTCCTCGCCGGGGCCGGGGATGTACCCCAGCCGCTCGATGACGTACCCGGCGACGGTGTCGGCGCCCTCGCTCTCGATGTTGAGGTCGAACGCGCGGTTGAGGTCGGACAGCGGCATGCTCCCCTGCAGCACGGCCTCGGTGTCGCTCACGCGCTGCACCTCGCCCTCGTCGTCGTCGTACTCGTCCCGGATGTCCCCCACGATCTCCTCGATGAGGTCCTCCAGCGTGATGATGCCGCTGACGCCGCCGAACTCGTCCACCAGCACCGCGAGGTGCTGCTTGGTCTTGCGGAACTGCACGAGCAGCTCGTCGGTGTACATCGTGTCCGGGATGAACAGCGCCGGCCGCGCCACGTCCCGCAGCGTCCTTTCCCCGCGGCGCAGCGCCTCGAGGTTGAGCAGCACGTCCTTCATGTGGATGATGCCCAGCACGTTGTCCTTGTCGCCCTCGTACAGCGGGATGCGCGAGCGCAGCCCCGCCATGAGCTGCTCCAGGTTCGCCTCGAACGGCTCGTCCGCGTCGAGCATGTCGGTGGACACCCGGGGCACCATGATCTCCCGCGCCAGGCGCGAGTCCAGCGACATCACGCCGCGCATCATGTTGAACTCCTCGAGGTCGATGGCGCCGTCGTTGCGGCTGCTGGAGAGCAGCTTCTTCATTTCCTGGCGGGTGAGCTTCTCCTCCTTCTTGGTGAAGTCCACCGGCGTGAGCCGCTTGAGCAGCCCCACGGAGATGTTGAGCAGCCAGATGAACGGCCGGAACACCGCGCGCATGCCCAGGATGAACCCCGCGCTCCTGCGGGCGTACTGCTCCGGCACCTGCAGCGCGAGCTGCTTGGGGTACAGCTCGCCCAGCACCAGCGACACGTAGGAGATGATGAGCGTCAGCAGCAGGTTCGCGACCGTCTGCGCGGCCGGGAAGTTCCCAAGCGCGGGGGTGAGGCGGCTGAGGAACGCCTGGGACGCCTGGGCCGAATTGAAGAAGCCCGCGAACGTGATGCCGACCTGTATCGCGGACAGGAAGGAATCCGGGTTCGCGCGCAGCGCCAGGACCCGCTTTGCTTTTTTGTCGCCCCGTTCGGCCATGTCCTTGATCTTGGACGGGTCCAGGGACACGAAGGCCATCTCGGCCCCGGCGAGGAACGCGTTGGCGAGGGTCAGCAGGAGGATCAGCAGCACCGGGCCCAGGATAGGCGAGGCTGGGTCGTCGATCAAAGGGAAAATCACACTCCTTCGCGGGATGAAGGGATTATAGGGTAGGCGCGCGCAGCGCGCAAACGCCTCGCGCCCCGCACAAGGTAAGTATATCCACGGGGGGGCTTCCCATGGGGGGCCGGGGGCCGTTTCTGCGCGGTTTGCATGGAAAAATGCGCCTTCGCGTGATTGACAGGGGAGCGTGGGTATGTTACTATCTGAAATTGTCAGCGGTGCGGCTCCGGCTTCCGCGCGCGCTGTGCCGACGGTGATGCGCCTGTAGCTCAGTCGGATAGAGCAACGGCCTTCTAAGCCGTGGGTCGGGGGTTCGAATCCCTTCAGGCGCGCCAGCCGTGCGGTGGGTGTAGTTCAGTGGTTAGAGCGCCAGATTGTGGCTCTGGAAGTCGTGGGTTCAACTCCCATCACCCACCCCATTTTTCCCCCAGGCGCGCCGACGGTGGGGTGTAGCCAAGCGGTAAGGCACGGGACTTTGACTCCCGCACTCGTAGGTTCGAACCCTGCCACCCCAGCCAGCCTGACCCATTAGCTCAGTCGGCAGAGCACTTGACTTTTAATCAAGGTGTCCGGAGTTCGAATCTCCGATGGGTCACCACCCTCCGGATTCGGGGATGCCTGCGGACGTGGCGGAACGGCAGACGCGCCAGACTTAGGATCTGGTGCCCCAGGGCGTAAGAGTTCGAGTCTCTTCGTCCGCACCACCCCGGCCCGGCGCCCGGTACACCCCCGGCGGCACATGCGGTAGTAGCTCAGTTGGTAGAGCGCAACCTTGCCAAGGTTGAGGTCGCGAGTCCGAGCCTCGTCTACCGCTCCACTCGTCGGGATTGACTGCGCCTCGCTTCCCGCCGGGACAGGCCCGGCGGCGCGCTGTGCTCCGTAATCCCTCCTCTGCGGCGAAAAGCGGGGCTTTTCGCCGGGGGACAGGGGTTCGAAGGCGGGGAAGAAGGCTGCACTGCAGCCGAGGAAAACCCGGCCCAGGGGTCCTCATTCTTAGCCGACAAAACCGAAGGTTTTGGAGGCAGAGGAGGGGCAGAGTGCAGCCGCCCGCAAGCGGGAAACAGGCTGCACGGCAGCCCAATGAGCAAGCAAGGTTGACGAGCGGCAGCGAAGTCAACCGACCATTGCGAATTGAGGGGCGACGAAGCGTGTGAGAAATGGCTTTCCGCAGAAAGCCGTTACGAACAAAGCGTAGTCCGCGACGACATGCGGGTGTAGCTCAATGGTAGAGCTCCAGCCTTCCAAGCTGGTCACGTGGGTTCGATTCCCATCACCCGCTCCAGCGTCAAGAGTGATTCCGCATCGTTATCCGCCGTGGCATGTCCGCGGAAAGCTTCGGTGGGGATTGCGGGAACGCCGCGGATGCGGTATAATGCCCCGGCGGTCAAGCAAGGGCCGCGTAAGCGCGGCGGGAAGCCGCCACGGAAACCCCAGTAAGCGCCATTAGCTCAGTTGGTAGAGCACCTGACTCTTAATCAGGGTGTCCCGGGTTCGAGTCCCTGATGGCGCACCAAGCGAGGAACCTCCGGTGAAAACCGGAGGTTCCTTTTTATGCGGCCATTTCCGTTCGCGGGCCTGTCCCTTCCCTGCGCGCCGTGCCGGGCATGCCCGCCTGGGCGATAGACATTCCAGATGGGCATTCCCATGGTTCTTCCGACCCCTACTCGCTGCTCGCCGCGCCCGCGCCCCGGATGACGCCGCGGATGCCGGACCCGCGCGCGGAGGATTCCGCGAGCGTCTCCGCCACCAGGGCCTGGGCCCGCCGGAGCGAGGCCGCGAAGGGTTCGTGCAGGACGCGGGCGGGCGCCGGGGCGTCCGGGACTGCCTCGCCGGCAGGGGCGTCCGCGGCCGGGCCTTCCTGCTGGGGAATGCAGTTGTCCCACAGGCCGGAGTGGTGCCAGCGGTCCAGGAAGTCCCAGTCCGGGCGGTCGATGACCGGGTAGATGCAGACGCCCAGCAGGGGCAGCCCCCGGCGGATGGCCTCGGCGGTTTCCCCGCCGATCATGTCCATCCACTGCGGGCGCTCCTCCAGCGGATGGCTGGTCTCGGAGATGATGAGCGGCTTGCCGTACCGCTCGTAGGCGTCGGCGAGCAGGCGGTGCAGCGGCAGGCGCCGGGGCTCGTGCGCGTGCGGATGCCAGTCAAGGACGCGCTCGGTCCCGTATTCCCTCTGGTTGTCGTAGTAGTAGTTGTAGCCGATGACGTCCAGCAGTTCAGGGCCGCCGCCGAGTTCCGGGCATATGCGCCCCAGCAGGATGTCCACCGCCTGGAACTGGTGGCCGTATACCTCCCGGGCCGCCTCGGCCTCGGCCGGGTCGTCGCTCGCGGGGACGATGCTGACCAGCGGCTCGGTGATCATGACCAGCAGGCCGGGGAGGACCTGTTTCATCCGCTTCACGCCCTGGATGAAGGCCTGCATGAGCCGGTACTTGGACTCCCAGCCCTGCGCGATGACGTACTGGCCGCTGGCGTTGGCCCGGCAGGCCATCCACGCGACGAAACTGACCTCGTTGATGGGGACGACCGCCGGGCGCCCGTCCGGGTCCAGTTCACGCAGCAGCAGGGCGAACGCCTCGCACAGGGCGGCGAAACGGCCGACGAATTCCGGGTGCAGCGGCGAATGCAGGTCGTCGGCATACCCGAAATGGCAGATGTCCCAGATCACCTGGATGCCGTGCCGCCGGGCCGCCGCGTCGATGCGGCGCACCTCGCCCCAGTCGTACCGGTATGGCGCGGTCTCCACCTTCGACCAGCGGATGCCTTCGCGCACGGTCAGCATCCCGAAGGCCTTGAGCCGCGCGAAGTCCGCGTCCAGGTCGCCCAGGTGCCCGGTCGTCTCCAGCAGGTCCACCCGCTGCCCGCACGCGTTGACGTGGTCGCAGCACTCGAACCCGGCCATCCAGAACGACCGGAACGGCGCGTCATGGCCGCCCGGGCCATGGGCTTCGCTGCCCCGGGCTTCCCCGGGGCGCGGCTTCTTCGCTATATCCATCATTTATCGATAATCAAGCGCCTTGGCGGCGGCAGTTGAGCCGGTCCCAGACAGCGCCGGCCTCGCGGCGCGCGCCGGGTGCACGCGCTGGCGGTATACGTGCCGGCTGCGCGCAAGGGTGCGGCGGATGACCGCCACCATGTCCTCGACGGTCTTCTGCCAGGACATCCCGGCCAGGTAGGCGTCCACCTCTCCCCAGCCCTCCGGCCCGTCCTCCAGGAACTCCTCGATGGCCGCCTTGAACTGCCGTGCGCTGCGGACGATCGCCACCTTGCGGAAATCCCCGTAGGTGTGCACGACGTCGGTGACCGGCGTGGAGACCACGGGCCTGCCCGCGGCGAGGTACTCCGGCGTCTTGGTCGGGCTGATGAACCGCGTGGACTCGTTGAGCGCGAAGGGCATCATCGCGACGTCCCAGTTGGAAATGAAAGCCGGCAGGTCGCTGTAATCCCGCTGGCCCATGTAATGGATGTTGGGCGCCTGCGGCAGCGTGGCCGGGTCGATCTTGACCACCGGGCCCACCATGACGAAGTGCACGCCCGGCATCATCCTCGCGGTCTCCCGCAGCAGCTCGGCGTCGAACCGCTCGTCGATGACCCCGAAGAACCCGACCCTGGGGCGCCCGGCTGCGCGCTGGTCCTCCGGGTCCTTCAAATTGGCCCGGGCCTTGGCGAAATGCGCGTAGTCGATGCTGCTGGGGAAGCAGTGGATGTTGTGGTGCTTGTCCTTCTTCGCGGCGTACAGGCTCGGCCCGCCGGTGAACACCACGTCCGCCTTCGCGAGCAGCTCCCTCTCCAGCGCGATGAGCTCCGGCGGCGCGAACTTGAAGGCCGACAGTTCGTCCATGCAGTCGAACACCACCAGCTCGGGCTTGAGGTGGCGGGTCTCGGGGAGGAACATCGGCGTGTAGTACCAGCTGTGGTACCGGGTCACGCCGTAGTCGGCCACGACGCTGTCGATGATGCGCGTAATGCGGGCGCTCCTGTCGTTCCATTCGCCGCCCAGTTCCGGCGTGACGACCGTGACCCCGTGGGACACTGCCGCCTTGTAGCCGTCCTTCCCGCCGGGGACCGGTTCCTCGATGAACAATACCCTGTAATGCGCCGTCATCCGCGTCAGCAGGTGCTGGGGCCGCTGGAAGACGAAGTTCCATCGCAGGTGGGAAAAGACGAGCAGGTATGGGTTGCCGGTTCCGGGTTCACGCATTGGGTCTTACCTCCGATATATGTACGCCTGCGGCGTGGGCGGGATGCTTCTGCGGGCCCGTCCGGCCGCCGCGCCTGTCATGCCGGGCGCTGGTCGTGCGGGCTGGATGCCGGGGAAGGGTCTGGGAATCAGGGGCCGGTGAATCCGCGGTTATAATGCAGGCTGCCTGCGCGGCGCGTCCGTTGCCCGGATACGCCCGCCTGCCGGCCCCGCGCGGCTTTCTGCCGCGTCCCGGCCGGCCTGCTTCCCGCGACGGCGATTCCCACTCCATTCCCTCCGTTTCCCTGCATATTGATGCATTTTATGCCGTATACTAAACAGGTCGTGCAAAGAAAGTACCCATGCGCCGCATACTTTAACGCCGCCATGACGAGAAACCGACAACGCGTCAGTCGTTCAAGGCTCATTTTTCCCTGTCCGGCAACGGATTTTCACAGGCGGGTTTTATCGTAGCGCGCGCCGTTTCACCGGCGCAGGGGCGGGCGCGTGACTGGTTGCCGCCGCGCGGGATACAATCCATACGGCCGGACAAAGTGAATACCGCCTGTGGAAAGGCAAGGCATGCCGTACGGGCCGTGCGCACGGCCGGAAACGCGGAGGCAGGCAATGGAAGAAACGCAGTTCCCCCCGGGCTTTCGGGACATGATGGGCTTTGGGCTGGCGGAGGCGCTCCTGGGGAGGAGGTCGCGCCGGTTCTTCAAGGGGGCGGAAATCCCCGAGGGCGTGATGGCATACAAGTCGCGCAGCGCACCCGAGCCGCTGACGGAATTGGAAAGGCTGCTCGTGGCCGGCGCGTGCGGCGGCAATACGGGCTGGCACCACATGATCTACCGCGCGGCGCTGTACGCCCCGCGCCTGTCCAACTACGCCGGGGCGGCGGGCGGGAGGACGTTCCCCTCCGCCGCGGGGTTCCACACGAGCATGACCTTCTTTACCGACGACGACGGCGTGTACGTCCTGGACAACCGCGACGCCCCCGCGTTCGCGGAGCGCGGCGAGGACGGGTCCCTGAGCCTGGAGGGGATGGTCGGGGGCGTGAAGGCGCGGGTGAGGAAGCTGCAGGACGGCAGGCTCAGGCTGCCCGCGGAGGTCCCCCATATCGAGGCGCACAACACCTGGGCGGTCAACCGCCCCGGCACGCTGCTGGTCATCCCGGTCGCCGACCTGGCCCAGCATATGCTGCTGGCCCTTTGCTACATGCTGCAGAACGGCTACGTGCTGTACGACGACGTCCACATGCGCCCCATCCCCGGCATCGGGGCGTTCCAGGGCATCGTGGATACGGACAACGTCTGGCCGCTCAACTTCGTCGAGCAGCTGTGCCTGGGCGAGGCGGCAGTGGAGCTGGGCACCGGGTGCTACGCGGGGGCGCTGATGCTCCAGGCGATGGGGCTGGGCGGGTGGATGTTCGACGGTATCACGCCGAACAGCATCCTCGGGGCCAGCGGGGATCCGGAAGTCCCCGGCCTCGGGTTCCGCTTCGATACCGACGAGCGGTGGGCCCTCGCCAACCCGACCGGCCTGGAGGGCGTCATGGAGGGCTTCTGCCCGCCCCACTACCCCGACATGCGGGCCGCGGCGGAAGCCGTCGTCCGGCGCAAGTTCGGGCCCGGCGGGCCCTTCCACCCCGATACCCCCGGCCCGTGGAAGGACTCGCGCAGGGTGCGCTCCGCGGCCGCCCCGCACGGCGAGGCCTTCGTGGAATGCGTGGCGCACCAGGCGCAGTACCTCTACGACACCTTCGGCAAGTTCCCCGCGACGGTGCCTTCCATCTATGCCCTGACGTACCTCCAGGCGCACCACCTGGACCTGGAGTTTTACGACGAGTTCCACACGCCCGGCGCCTACCTGCGCACGCACGCCGCCCACGGGGAGCGGTGGCACGGCGCGAAGGGCGGCTAAGGGGCCCTGGCCGGCGGGAGGCGCGTGCGCGGAGGGCAACCGGCGGCCGTAAGGCCGCGCCGCCGCCTGCGGCGCACGGCGCTCCGCCGTGGTAGAATGGGTGAAAACCGCAGCGAGGAGAAACACATGCAAGCAGGACCGAAGCCCGTTGCCGCCCCCAAGGCCCCCGCGGCCCTGGGGCCCTACTCCGCCGCCATGCAGGCCGGCCGCCTGCTGTTCCTCTCCGGGCAGACCCCGGTGGACCCCGCGACCGGGGAGCTGGTCCCCGGCGGCATCGCCGAGCAGACCGAGCAGTGCGCGAAAAACCTCGCCGCCGTGCTGGAGGCCGCCGGGAGCGGGCTGGACCGCGTCGTCAAGACCACCTGCTTCCTCACGGACATGGCGCACTTCGCGGCCTTCAACGAGGTGTACGCGCGGTTCTTCACAGGCAAGCCCGCCCGCTCCACGGTGGCGGTCCGGGCGCTGCCCAAGGGCGCGCTGGTGGAGGTCGAGCTGGTCGCGATGGCGGCCGAGTAGCCCGAAGCCGGTCGTCGCGCACGGCGGGAGAAAGCTTACATAT
>DATHTQ010000316.1:0-2666 GCA_035463055.1 Candidatus Limnocylindria bacterium | reverse complement strand
TGGACCCAGGTCTGGGCGGACGGGCGGACGGGCTACATGATGACGAAGCTGCTCGGGATGAACCCCTGACCGAAGCGGTAAAGGAACATAATAAACGAAGCGGCGGGTCATCCGCCGCTTCCGTATTCCTTCTAATGGAGGTTTTCCCTACGCCAGCCCGAACTCCGCGCGCAGGGCCTTCTCCATGACTTCCTCCGGCGCTTCCCTGCCGGTCCAGAGCGTGAAGTTGTGCGCCGCCTGGTTGACCAGCATGCCCAGGCCGTCGATGGTCCGCGCCCCCCGCGCCGCGGCGGCCTTCAGGAACGCCGTGTCCGGCGGGCTGAACACCGCGTCGCACGCCACCATGCCCGGCAATATGCCGCCGTAGTCGACGTCCGGGCGGGAGGCGTCGGGGTAGAGGCCGACGCTCGTCGCGTTGATGAGCAGCTCCGTCCCCTCGGGCACGGGCGCGGTCCCCTCCCAGCGGACATAGCGGGCTTTGGCGGACGTGCGCTCGTTCACCAGCCGGGCGAGCTCCTCCCCGCGGCCGGGGTCGCGGTTGACGACGGCGACGCTCTCCGCCCCCGCCAGCGCGCATTCCACCGCGATGGCACGCGCGGCGCCGCCCGCGCCCAGGACGGTGAGCCGCTTGCCCCTGGGGTCCGCGCCGTGCTGGCGCAGCGAGCGCAGCAGCCCCTTGCCGTCGGTGTTCTCCCCGCGCGCCACCCCGTCCTCAAACGTGACGTTGTTGACCGCGCCGGTGATCTGCGCCGCGGGGGAGAGGGCGTCCAGCAGGGGCAGCACGGCGACCTTGTGGGGGATGGTCAGGTTGACGCCGCGGTAGTGCATCGCGCGCAGCCCCGCGACCGCCGCGGCCAGCCCCTCGGGGCGGACCAGCATCGTCACGTAGCGGAACGGCAGGCCCAGCGCCCGGTAGGCCGCCTCCATGACGGCGCCCGTCGGGTTCTCGTCCACCGGGCAGCCCAACAGCCCGGTCAGCTCCTCGCGGTCATTCTTCGCCATGCCGCCACCCCCATGATTTAATGGTATGCGCTTCCCCGGCGCGCGCGGTGCAGCGCGTACAGGAACCCGTCGGTGTTGTTGCGCGCGGTGACGGCCATATGCCGGATGCCCAGGCGCTTCATCAGCGCGGCGAGCACGGCCAGCCCGGTGGGCAAGATGTCTTCGCGGCCCCGGGTCATGCCCGGGAGGGCGGCGCGCCGTTCCCGGTCCAGCCCCGCCAGCAGGCGCATCACGCGCAGCGCGTCCCCGCGGGCGAAAGGCTCGTCCCCCTCGGCGTCCGCGTCCATCAGCGCGCCGCGCAAAAGGCCGATGAGCGCCGCGCCCGTCCCGCCCACCAGCACCCACTCCCGCGGGGGCGGCTGCGGCAGCGCCGGAAGGCTTTCCAGGGCGCGCCCGGCCTCCGACACCGCGCCGCGCACGTCCGCGGGCGTGTGGATGGGGCGCGCGCGGAACAGCCGCGCCGCGCCCATCTGCGCGCTGTGCAGGTACTCCGGGCCCGCGGGCGTCCCCGCGGCGATTTCCGTGGAGCCGCCGCCGATGTCCGCGACGCCCAGGCGCGTGCCCTCCGGGAAGGCGCACGCCGCGCCCAGGAACGAATACAGGGCCTCCTCCTCGCCGGAGACGACCCGCATGACAAGCCCCGTATCCTGTTCCAGCGCGTCCCGCAGCGCGCCCGCGTCCCCCGCGTCGCGCACCGCGCTGGTCGCGATGAGGTGCGTCTCCCCCGCCCCGGCGGCCAGTGCCTGCCGCTGCAGTGAAAGGACGGCTTTGCGCACGGCGTCCAGCGCGTCGCCGCCCATGGCCATGCGCCCGTCCAGCCGCAGGAACAGCCCGGTCTCCTCGCGCCCGCGCACCCGGGCGGTGAGCCGGTCGTCCAGGTTCGCCGCGAGCATGCGCGTCGAGTTGGACCCGATGGCGATGACGGCGGCGCGCCTCACGGCGCGGCCGCTTCCGGCTGGGGCGTGCTTTCCAGGCCCAGCACCTCGGGGTTGGTCACGACGAAGCGCATCTCCCCCGGGAACACGTAGCCGTACTTGGTGCGGGCCTCCTGGATGAGGAACTGGTCGGTCCGCGCCACCTGCACGAGCGCGGCCATGCGCAGGACCTCCTCCTCCTTCTGGTAGGCGAGGTCGCTGGCCCGGCGCACCATGGCGTTCAGGCGCGCGATGCCCTGGTCGTACCTGGCGGCCAGCAGCATCCCCATGAGCAGGATGGCCCCGCAGGCGACGGCGACCACATACCACGGCACCTGGCGGTAGCGCAGCAGCCAGAGCCGCGACATCGGCCCGTCCCCGCGCTTCCTGCCCCCGGCATGCGGCCCGTTCACGACGGCTCCAGCACGACGAGGCGCGGCTGCTCGCTCATGTCCTCGCGCGTCAGGCGCAGCAGCGGCTGGCGCGAGGGGACGAGCGGCTGCAGGGCGGCGAGGAACGGCTCCACCGTGGATATTTGGGCATAGCCGCCCTTGTCGGTGCGGTAGTGCATCGGGATGACGACGCGCGGGCGCAGCAGTTCCACCGTCCGCGCGGCCTGGGCCGCGTCCATCGTGTAGAACCCGCCCACGGGGACGAGCAGCACGTCGGGCCGGTCCAGCGCGGCTTGCAGCGCGCTGCCGGGGATTTCCCCAAGGTCGCCCAGGTGGGCGATGACCAGGCCGTCCGCCT
>DATHTQ010000315.1:0-5793 GCA_035463055.1 Candidatus Limnocylindria bacterium | reverse complement strand
AGACAACCTGATCGACACGGCCGCGTCCGCCCAAAGGCTGCGTGAGCAAGTGCCAAGCGCACGCGTCCGCCTGCTGGAGAACACGGGCCACATGGTGCCCAACACCGTCGAGCACCTGCTGCCGTTCTTCACGGAAGGATGACAAGCACATACGGTACGGAATTGATTGATGGAACCGAAAACGAAAACCCGGCGTCCGTGCCGGGTTTTTCGCGCGTGGATGGAAGCGGGCCGTCCGCTCAGCCCTCGTACCCCTTGGGGTTGCCCTCCTGCCAGCGCCAGGAATCGCGGCACATCTCCCGCAGGCCCAGCTTCGCCTCCCACCCCAGCAGGCTTTTGGCCTTGCCCGGGTCGGCGTAGACCGTCGCGACGTCCCCGGGGCGGCGGGGGCCGACGGCGTAGGGGACCTTGACGCCGTTGACCTCCTCGAACGCATGGACGATATCCATCACGCTGTACCCCTGCCCGGTGCCGAGGTTGACGGCCTCCGCCCCGGTGTGCGCCGCCGCGTAGCCCATCGCCGCCAGGTGCCCCTGGGCTAAGTCGGTCACGTGCAGGTAGTCGCGCACGCCGGTGCCGTCGTGCGTGTCGTAGTCGTCGCCGTGCACGGTCAGCGCCTCGCGGCGGCCCAGCGCGGTCTGCGTGATGAAGGGCATCAGGTTGTTGGGGATGCCCGCCGGGTCCTCGCCCATGCGGCCGCTTTCGTCCGCGCCGATGGGGTTGAAGTAGCGCAGCAGGACGGCGGTGAAGCCGGGGTTGGCGGCGCACAGGTCGGTGAGGATGCGCTCGCACATGAACTTGGTCCAGCCGTACGGGTTGGTGGGGCCCAGCGGCGCGTCCTCGCGCAGGGGCATGGGCGAACCCGGCGCGTACACCGTGGCGGAGGACGAGAAGATGACGCGCGTGACCCCGTGGGCCAGCATCGCGCGGCACAGCGCCATCGTCGCGCCGAGGTTGTTTTCATAGTATTCCAGCGGCTTGGCCACCGACTCGCCCACCGCCTTGAGCCCGGCGAAGTGGATGACGCAATCGAAGGCGCGGCCCGCGAACACCGCGTCCAGCCTCGCCTCGTCGCGCAGGTCGAAGGCGTGGAAGGAGAGTGCCCTCCCCGCCAGTTCCTGCGCGCGGCGCAGCGACTCCGCGCTCGCGTTGACCAGGCTGTCCACGACCGTGACCTCATGCCCCGCCCGCAGCAGCGCCAGGCAGGTGTGCGAACCGATGTACCCCGCGCCCCCGGTGACCAGCACGTCCATATACGCTCTCCCCAGGCCCCGGTCTTGCGCGCCCGGGGCCGCCTTCCCAAAGATGATAACCGCCCGCGCGGGCAATGCCGCGGTCCGGCCGAAATTCGGGCTGAGTATAGGCGCGGCACAGCCGGGCGTCAAGGGAGGCGCGCCCCCGCATCCCTTCCCATGCTTTACAAAAAGCGGCCCCGTACCTATACTCCTTGGCATCACAAGGAGGTGCCCCATGAGCAGCGCGCCCTATTCGCCCCGCGACATCGAGCCCAAGTGGCAGGCCATCTGGGAGGAGAAGGGCGTGTTCCGCGCCAGGCTGGACAGGTCCCGGCCGAAATACTACTGCCTCATCGAGTTCCCCTACCCCTCGGGCGCGGGCCTGCACGTTGGGCACCCGCGCAGCAACACCGCGCTGGACGTCATCGCCCGCAAGCGGCGCATGGAGGGGTACAGCGTCCTGTATCCCATCGGCTGGGACGCCTTCGGCCTGCCGACGGAGAACTACGCCATCGCCAACCATGTGCCGCCGGCCGCGGTGACGAAGCAGAACGTCGACCGCTTCCGCGCGCAGCTCAGGCGCCTGGGCTTCTCGTTCGACTATTCCCGCGAGGTCAACACGACCGACCCGTCCTACTACAAGTGGACGCAGTGGATATTCCTCAAGCTGTTCGAGCACGGCCTCGCCTACAAGGCGGAGATGCCCATCAACTGGTGCCCGCGGTGCAGGATCGGCCTGGCCAACGAGGAGGTCGTCGGCGGCGCGTGCGAGCGCTGCGGGCACGAGGTGACGCGCCGGGTCAAGAACCAGTGGATGCTGGCCATCACCCGCTACGCCCAGAAGCTGCTGGACGGGCTGGAGGACGTGGACTTCATCGAGCGCGTCAAGGCGCAGCAGCGCAACTGGATCGGCCGCAGCGAGGGCGCGGAGGCGGACTTCCGCATCAAGGGGACGGACGAGAAGATCCGCGTCTTCACGACGCGCGCGGACACGATGTTCGGCGCGACCTACATGGTCCTCTCGCCGGAGCACCCGCTGCTCACGCGCCTTTCCGGCATGATCCAGAACCCGGGCGAGGTCGCGGCCTACCGGGAGAAGGCCGCCCGCAAGAGCGACTTCGAGCGCACCGAGATGCAGAAGGAAAAGACCGGCGTGGAGGTGAAGGGCGTCGCCGCGCTCAACCCCGTGTCGGGGGCCGAGATGCCGGTCTGGGTGTCGGACTACGTGCTCATGGGCTATGGCACCGGCGCCATCATGGCGGTCCCCGGGCACGACACGCGCGACTGGGAGTTCGCCCGCGCGTTCGGGCTGCCCATTGTCGAGGTCGTCAGCGGCGGGAACGTGGGGGAGGCGGCGCACACCGACATCGACGAGGGCGTGCTGGTCAACTCCGGGTTCATCGACGGCATGGGCGTGAAGGAAGCGCAGGAGGCCGTCGTCCGGTGGCTGGAGGAGCGCGGGCTTGGCAAGCGCGCGGTCAACTACAAGCTGCGCGACTGGGTGTTCTCGCGCCAGCGCTACTGGGGAGAGCCCATCCCCATCGTCCACTGCCCGGCCTGCGGCGCGGTGCCGCTGCCGGAGGGCGAGCTTCCCCTGCTGCTGCCGGAGGTGGAAAAGTACGAGCCCACCGACTCCGGCGAGAGCCCGCTGGCCGCGATGGAGGATTGGGTCAAGACGAGCTGCCCGAAGTGCGGCGGCGAGGCGCGCAGGGAGACCGACACGATGCCGCAGTGGGCGGGGTCGAGCTGGTACTTCCTGCGCTACTGCGACCCGCACAACGACGAAGCCTTCGCCTCGCAGGAGGCGCTGGACTACTGGATGCCCGTGGACTGGTACAACGGCGGCATGGAGCACACGACGCTGCACCTGCTCTACAGCCGCTTCTGGCACCTGTTCCTGCACGACATCGGCCAGGTGAGGGCGCCGGAGCCTTACCAGAAGCGCACGAGCCACGGCATGATCCTGGGCGAGAACGGCGAAAAGATGTCCAAGTCCCGGGGCAACGTCGTCAACCCGGACGACCTCGTGGACGAGCTGGGCGCCGACGCGTTCCGCATGTACGAGATGTTCATGGGCGCGTTCGACCAGGCCATCCCCTGGAGCACCAACGGCGCGCGCGGCTGCCGCCGGTTCCTGGACCGCGTGTGGCGCCTCATGGACATCGTGAAAGGCGGGGACGGCTTCTCGCCCGCGCTGCGGGTCCTGGCCAACCAGACGGTCAAGAAGGTGGGCGAGGACTACGAGCGCATGAAGTTCAACACCGCCATCGCCCAGATGATGACGCTGGTGAACGCGTACTGGGACCAGGGCAGCGTCACGCGCGGGGACCTCAGGGCCCTGCTGCTGCTGCTCTCGCCCGTCGCCCCGCACGTCTGCGAGGAGATGTGGCAGGAGCTGGGCTTCGGCGGATACGTCCACGCGCAGCCCTGGCCGTCCTTCGACGAGGCGTACCTCAGCGAGGACCTGGTCGAGGTCGCGGTGCAAATCAACGGCAAGGTCCGCGCCCGCATCATGGTGCCGGCCGACATGGACAAGGCCACAGGCGAGCGTGAGTTGCCGGGGCACCCGGAGGTCAAGGCCCTCACCGGGGGGCGCGCGCTGGCCAAGTGCGTGTTCGTGCCGGGGCGCCTGCTCAACCTCGTGCTGGGCGCGTGACGCGCCGGAGAATTTTTGTCCGTCGCTGTACCCCCATCCCCCCCTGTGGTATAGTATGGGCGGCTGTGCGACGCACAAGAACCGAAACGGAGGGGTAACCTGAATGAAGAAAGCCTTTGCCCTTTTGCTTGCTGCCCTGCTCCTCACCGGCTCCCTGTCCGCCCTGGCGAGCGCGCCCGTCAAGATGGACCAGCTGACCTTCGAGTTCGTGCCCTCCAAGGACGCGGACGTCATCATCCAGGGGACCGCGAACCTGCCGGAACTGGTCAAGGCCGAGATGCTCAAGAACGGCTATGACATCGGCACGGTCAAGATCTCCGTCGGCACCGACTACAACGCCACCGGCGAAGCCATGGCGACCGGCGCCATCGACGTGGGCTGGCTGCCCGGCGGCACCTACGCGCTGTATTCCGACGAGGTGGACGTCATCCTGACCGCCACCCGCAACGGCCTCTCCAACGACTCCGAGAACCCCGCCGACTGGAACGGCGAAGCCAACAAGACCCTCAAGGACGGCCCGCAGGTCACCTTCTACCGCTCGCTCATCTACGCCGCGCCCACCGCATACGGCAACGAGCTGGCCGCGAAGGTCAACAGGGGCGAGGAGCTCACCTGGGAAGACCTCGACAAGGCGAGCTGGGGCGTCATGCGCACCTCCTCCTCCGCCGGCTACATCTATCCCTCCCTGTGGCTGATGGAGAACTACGGCAAGACCATCGCCGACCTGTCCAACGTCGCGACGCTGGCCGGCTACCCCGAGGGCTTCGCCCTGGCGGCCGCCGAGGCCATCGACATCATCGTCTGCTACGCGGACGGCCGCAACGACTATGAGCTCGCCTGGACCATCCCGACCACCGAGAAGGACGCGACCGGCAAGGGCGGCATGGGCCGCAGCGCCTCCATCTGGGAGGAGCTCAACGTCATCGGCGTCACCGAGGGCATCTACAACGACACCGTCTCCGTGACCAGGATGAACCCCGAAATCTACAACCCCGAGTTCATCAAGGCCCTGCAGGACAGCCTCATCAACATCATCAACACCGAGGAAGGCAAGAAGATCTTCGACGTGTACAGCCACACCGGCTATGCCGTCGCGACCGACGCCGACTATGACGGCGCCCGCGAGGCCCTCAAGATTGTCGCGAAGTGACCTGAACGACTGAACCCTCTTCGGAGGCCGGCAGTAAAATCGCCGGCCTCCCTTTCCGTTATCCAGACGAGCAGACTGTGCGGGGCGGCGGCATGATAGAGTTCATCAGGACCAACAAGGTATATCCGGGCGGCGTGGTCGGCCTGCAGGAAGTGACGCTGAAGATCGCGGACGGCGAGTTCGTGGCCATCATCGGCCTCTCCGGCGCGGGCAAGAGCACGCTCATCCGCACGGTCAACCGCATGATCGACGTGACGGGCGGGCAGGTGCTGGTGGACGGCGTGGACGTCATGGGCCTCAGGGGCCGCGACCTGCGCCGGTTCCGCCGCAGGATCGGGATGATCTTCCAGTCCTTCAACCTGGTCACCCGCGCCACGGTCATCAAGAACGTGCTGGCCAGCCGGGTGCCGGACATGGGGTTCTTCAAGGTGCTGCTGGGGCTGTATTCGAGGGCCCAGGAGATGGAGGCCCTCTCCGCCCTGGACAAGGTGGGCATCCTCGACAAGGCCTACACGCGCTGCGACCAGCTTTCCGGCGGGCAGCAGCAGCGCGTGGCCCTGGCGCGCACGCTCAACCAGAACCCCAAGATCATCCTCGCCGACGAGCCCGTGGCCGCGCTGGACCCGGTCACCGCGCGCCAGGTCATGAGCGACTTCAAGCAGATCAACCGCGAGCTGGGCATCGCCATCCTGCTCAACATCCACCACGTGGACCTCGCGCTGGACTACGCGGACCGCGTCATCGGCATCCGG
>DATHTQ010000314.1:0-3585 GCA_035463055.1 Candidatus Limnocylindria bacterium | reverse complement strand
ACCAGCAGGACCTCTATATCCTCTATCCCCTGCGCCAGCACGCTGTCCAGGGTGGCAGGCAGGGTCGCCTGCGCGTTGTATACGGGGATGATGACGCTGAGGGTCGGATGGCTCACTGCACGGATGCCTCCTTCGGGGGTTCCTGGAGTATATCATACCCCGGCGGTCGGGGGTATCGCCGGCAGGCGAAGCGTTCCGTTCTCACGGGACTGATGAACGCGCGTTTATCCGCAGCCCATGCAGGCTCCCGGGTGTTTTCCGTTCACGGCGAATAGGCGCGTTTTGTTGCATGATGGTAAATTTGTGTATATTCAGTTAGATTCCATGCCCGCATAGCCCTGATACATGACCGGCGGAGTAATGGCCGCAAAAAAGGAGGACAAACATGATGCGCCGCCCCGTAAGCACATTCTTTCTCGCGGCGTTGCTGATGCTGGCAGCCGCCCTGCCCGGCCGCGCCGAGGCGGCGGAGAGGTTTGAATATATAAGCGGTGACTACACCTACACCGTCCATCCGGACGGCTCGGCAGTCATCACGAGATACAGCGGCAGCGCAAAAAACCTGGCCGTGCCGGAAACCATGGACGGGCTGCAGGTACGGGCCATCGGAGACTTCGCGTTTTACAGGCGAGACAGCCTCACGGGCGTCACCCTGCCGGCCGGGCTACTGCGCATCGGGAACCGGGCATTCCTGGATTGCGCCGCCCTTCGGTCCGTCGCTCTGCCCGAGGGTTTGCTAAGCATCGGGGACGGCGCGTTCTTCGGGTGCGACGGCCTCGTCACGCTGTCCCTGCCCAACAGCCTGGCGGAGATGGGTGCCAACCCGTTTGAGAATACCGTCATCCGGATCACCCTGTCCCCCGACCATCCGCGCTTCGCTCTGGTCAACGGGGTCCTCTATGACAAGACCAAAAAGAGCCTCGTCTCCTATCCGGCCAAAGACCCTGCGGTGACGTTTGCCGTTCCAACAGGAATCCTTGTCATCGGGGACAGGGCGTTTTCCGGCGCAGGCGCACTCATTTCCGTCATCCTCCCCGACAGCCTGGTCGAAATCGGGAACGGCGCGTTTTTCAGGTGCGGCGCGCTCACTGCCGTCAGCCTGCCTTCCGGGCTAAGGACGATCGGGAACCAGGCGTTTTCCAGGTGCGGCCTGCTCGCTGACCTGACCCTGCCCGATGGGCTGGAAAGCATAGGCTACGAGGCGTTTTACAGGTGCGCCAGCCTCAACATCGGCGTTTGGCCTGCGGGGCTGAAGAGCATCGGCAACCTCGCGTTTTTCAGGTGCGGCGGACTGACGAAGGTCGCCTTGCCGGCGGGGCTGGCAACCATCGGGGACGACGCGTTTTCTTCCTGCGAAAGCCTGACTGACGTAATATTGCAGGAAGGACTTGTCAGCATCGGCGAGGGAACATTTTCCATCAATCCGGCCCTCGTGTCCGTTACCTTGCCGGAGGGCATGAAAAGCCTCGGCGACCGGGCGTTTTCCGAGTGCAGCAAGCTCGTTTCCATCACTTTGCCGCAAAGCCTCGAAAGCATCGGGGCCGAAGCTTTTTCCAAATGCGAAAGCCTCGCGTCCGTCGCCATTCCCGCCCGCGTCTCGTACATCGGTTTCGGCGCGTTCGCGGAATCCCCCACCGTTATCCTGATGGTGGAAAGGCAGAGCTACGCCGCGGCATGGGCGGCCGAGAACGGTGTGCCGTATGCCTATCCTGACGCGTTGGAATGGTTGATCCCCTGAAGGAGGTGGTATCCGGACAACTCCGCCGAAGTACCTGAATCCGGGAAGACCCTGCGTTCACGGGATGTAACATGCTGGCCCGAAAGCAATGAATGGGACTGCGCCCTCTGCCGTACGCAACGTGAGGAGGGGCATTCCGCGGGCAAGGTGGCTCGGCGCGCCGGACTGCGCGCTTATCGTCGCGGTGCCTTCATTCGGCACCGGGTTGGGTGATGGATGGTTTACGCCATAATATACTTTCCCGCGCTCGCGCACATGCGCTGCGAAGCCGAGCAAACGTTGTTTGATGGAAATAATTCCGCGCCGCGCCGCGCGGGCATTTGATATCTCGTCCCGAACTTCTATAATGGGTTGGAAAGCTTTATGGCACCGCGCTTTGAACGATGGAATGTACGGAGGCAAGCATGGGCGCAAGGCAGAATATCACGCTGGACGTCAACCACCTCATGTCCGAGGTAGTCGGCGCACGCTACGGCATCACCCGGGAGAGCATCGAGGCGCGGGAGGCGGAGGCGAAGGCCGCCGTCGCGGCAGTGCAGAAGGCGCGCGGCACCGGCATGATGGGCTGGACGGAGCTGCCCCACATGCCGGAGGAGGACATCCGCCACATTGAGGAGACCGCCCAGTGGGTGCGGGAGAACTTCGACGCGTTCGTCGTCCTGGGCATCGGCGGCAGCGCCCTGGGCCCCATCGCGGTGCACCAGGCCTTAAGCCACCTGCGCTACAACGAGCTGCCGGCAGGCAAACGCGCGGGGCCCAAGCTGTACGTCGAGGACAACGTGGACCCGGAGCGCATGCAGACGCTCATGGACGTCATCGACCTCAAGCGCACGTGCTTCAACGTGGTCACCAAGTCCGGCGGCACCGCGGAAACGATGAGCCAGTACCTCATCGTGAGCCGCCTGCTCAAGGACAACCTCGGCGAGAACTGGCGCGACCATATCATCGCGACCACCGACCGTGAAAAGGGCAATCTCATCAAATTGGCGCAGGAAGAGGGGTTCCGCAGGTTCGTCATCCCCTCCGGGGTGGGCGGCAGGTTCAGCGAGCTTTCCGCCGTCGGGCTGCTGCCCGCCGCGGTGTGCGGCATCAACGTCCGCGGGCTGCTGGAAGGCGCGCGCGCGATGGACGAGCGCTGCAAGAGCCCCGACGTATGGCAGAACCC
The DNA here is from genome assembly GCA_035463055.1 of Candidatus Limnocylindria bacterium. GTDB lineage: Bacteria > Bacillota > Clostridia > Christensenellales > Aristaeellaceae > UBA6115. Next base: position 682 of record DATHTQ010000314.1, on the reverse strand, counting down.
CGCGCTGCTGGAAGCCGTCATCCAGGTCGTCGCGATGGAGGAGATGGATGTCAATGTCCTGGTCATGATGCCCTACGCCGACAGCCTGCGCTACATGGCGGACTGGTTCTGCCAGCTGTGGGCCGAGAGCCTGGGCAAGAACGTCACGCGAAAGGGCATGGCCGTCAACGTGGGCCAGACCCCCGTCAAGAGCCTGGGCGTGACGGACCAGCACAGCCAGCTGCAGCTGTACACCGAAGGCCCCTATGACAAGATCGTGACGTTCCTGCGCGTGAACGAGTTCAAGCACACCTTCCCCATCCCCCACGGCGCACAGCAGTTCGAGGACGTCGCGTTCCTGGGCGGCAAGACCCTCAACGCCCTGCTGGACGCGGAATACCGCGGCACCCAGTACGCCCTGCTGCGCGCCGGGCGCATGAGCCAGACCATCGAGCTCCCCGAGGTGTCCCCCCACGCCGTCGGCCAGCTGCTGTTCATGCTGGAGATGGCGACCGCCTACGCCGGCGAGCTGCTGGACGTGGACGCCTTCAACCAGCCCGGCGTCGAGGAAAGCAAGCTGGCCTCCTATGCGGTACTGGGCAACACGGGCGAGAAGTTCCGCCGGAAGCAGGAAGAGATGGCGAACGCCCCGCAGCCGCTTCCGGAATATCGGCTGGGGTAAAACGCTGGCGTGGTTTCCCCA
>DATHTQ010000313.1:0-3050 GCA_035463055.1 Candidatus Limnocylindria bacterium | reverse complement strand
CATGACGGGCGGGAAGGAAACGCTGAGGATGTGCGCGCACGCCGTGTCCGACCCCGGGTCCGGCCCGTTGACGGCGGCCTCGGGGATATCATCCCGGATCAGGCGCCACAGCCGCAGCTTGTTCTCGCGCATGCCGCCAGGGTCCGGGTAGTGGGTCATCGCGGCGAACAGCCCCGCGATGCCCGGCGTGTTCTCGGTGCCGGAGCGCAGGTTTTTCTCCTGCTGCCCGCCGTGGACGATGGGCTGCAGGCGGCTGTTCGCGCCTAGCGCGAGCGCGCCGACGCCCTTGGGGCCGTGGACCTTGTGGGCGGATATGACGTACGAATCGATCCCCCCGCGCAGCGAGGCGTCCAGGCGCAGGAACGCCTGCACGCCGTCCACGTGCAGCGCGGCCTCGGGGCAAAGGCGGTCGCGCAGGCGGACGACTTCCTCCAGCGGCTGCACCGAGCCGACCTCGTTGCTCACGTGCATCACGCAGACGAGCTGCGTATCCGGCGTCATCAGGCCCGCCAGCGCGTCCAGGTCCACGATCCCCTCCGGCGTCAGCGGGATGGGGACGACGTCGTGCGCATCCTTCAAGGACAGGCAGGCTTCGCGCACCGCCGGGTGCTCCGCCTGGGAGAAGAGGACCCGCCCGCGCCTGCGGGAACCGCGCATGCGGCCGATGATGGCCAGGTTGTCGGCCTCGGTGCCGCCGGAGGTGAAGACGGCGTCCTTCGCCTTGAGCCGGGCGATGATCGCCTTTCGGCATGCATCCACGCGCTCCCGCGCCTTCACGGCGGGCGCGTAAAAGGCGGAAGGGTTGTAAAAGCCCTCCCGCATCGTGGCTTCCATCGCCGCAATCGCCTCCGCCAGCGGGGCGGTGGTGGCGGCGTTGTCCAGGTATACCGCGTCGTTCGTCAATTCGTCTGGAACTTCCCCTGGCCTGCGAACCTGCGGATTAGCTCCACCATCTCCTCGGTGGGTTCCATGACCAGCAGCGTCTTCTTGGTGTCCTTCGTGAAATACATGTAAAAGAGCTTCGCGTCGCGGTTGATGAACCACCGCAGCTGGTTCACCCCGGGCATCTCTGAGTAGCGCCGGAAGGAGCCGGAGTGCACGTAGCCCATGGCCTCCACGTTGCGCACGTTCATCGTGCCAAGGGGCCTGCGCTTGCGGTTGTTGTAGACGTGGGCGAAGTCCAGCGTGCCGTTGGTGAACGTATACTCGTACTCGGTGCGGATGCGGTCGCGGTAGAGGAACAGCAGGACCGCGGCGGCGGCCATCATCAGCAGGAAGATGACTTCCGGCAGCATCCCGACGGTGAACCCGCCGGACATGACGACGGACAGCACGACCTGGATCATGAACAGCGAATACAGGCCGCTGATTACCATGACCACGTTGGCCGCCATGTAGACCACGCTTTCCAGCGTCCGGTTCCGCCTGGTGACCACTTCCTCACGGAAACTGTCCATATACGCTCCTTACCTGAAGAACAGGGGCATGATCAGGCCGACGACGGCCCCGAAAAACGCCTCGGTCGGCGTGTGGCCCACCAGTTCCTGCAGGTTTTCGTCGGTCAGCGGCTCCCCCTCCACCAGCATGCGGTGGAGGATCTTGTTGATGACCGTGCTCTGCTTGCCGGTGTGGTACCGTACGCCGACGGCGTCGCTGATGACCACCGCGGTCATCGCGGCGGCCAGCGCGAAGCTGACCGAACCCATGCCCTCCTTCAGGGCCACCATGACCGTCAGGGAGACGACGAACGCGGTGTGCGCGCTGGGCATGCCGCCGTTGCTGAAGAACTTGCGGATGTCGAAGACGCGGCTCACGCGCCAGTACACGAGCACCTTGAATGCCTGCGCGGCGAACCACGATAGGATCGCGCAGATCAGGATCCTGTTGCGCAGAAGGTCCGCCAATGCATCCTCCTGTGTACGTTGTACTCGCTATTTTACTCGTTGCGGCACGGAACGCGCAAGGGCCGCGAAAAACCCTTCCATGCGGCCGAACGCCCCCGCCGCGTTCGCGGCCGCCTCGGCGAACGCCTGCGCGTCCGCTTCCGCCTGCGCGCGGCCCACCGCGGCGGGCCAGGTCATCTTGCCCTCCGCCTCGTCCTTGCCGGCCGCCTTGCCCAGCGTCGCCGCGTCCCCGGTCAGGTCCAGCAGGTCGTCGGTGATCTGGAACGCGAGGCCGAGGTTCCTTCCGTACTCCTCCCCCGCGCGCAACTGCTCATCGCCCGCGCCGCCAAGCGCCAGCCCGGCCGTGACCGCCGCCGTCAGCAGGTCCGCCGTCGTGCGCAAGTGGATGTATCGCACCATGCCCGGGTCCGGCGCGCGCCCCTGCGACAGCATGTCCGCGGCCTGCCCCGCGATCATCCCGCGGGAGCCCGCCCTTGCCGCGACGATGCGCAGCGCGTCCAGCGCCCGCGGGTGGCGGCTGTGCGCCATGGTCTCGAACGCGAGGTTCAGCAGCGCGTCCCCGGCCAGGATGGCCATGGCCTCGCCGAACACCTTGTGGCTCGTCGGCTTCCCGCGCCGCAGGTCGTCGTTGTCCATCGCGGGCAGGTCGTCGTGGATGAGCGAATAGGCATGGACCATCTCCAGCGCGGCGCAGAAAGGAAGCGCTTCGTCCACATCGTCCCGGAGGGCCTCGTAGGCTGCGAGAAGCAGCGCGGGCCGCAGCCGTTTCCCGCCGCCAAGGAGACTGTAGCGCATGGCCTCGGCAAGCTGCGCGGGGATGCCCCGCTCCGGCCATTCGCATCCCGGCATGGGTACGGCGTCCTCCAGGGCCGCTTCCGCCATGGCGGCGTACCGGGCGAGGCGGGCGCCAAGCTCGCTCATGGCTCCTGCGCCGGGGACAGCGTGCCGCCGCGCAGCTCCAGCAATTTGCCTTGCGCCTGCTCCAGGTCCTTCTGGAGGCTGCCGGCCAGGATGATGCCTTGCTCGTACACTTTCAGGAGTTCCTCCAGCCCCATCTCCCCGCTCTCCAGCCGGGAGGTCAGTTCCTCCAGCGCGGCGAGCTTCGCCTCAAAGTTCGTTTCCTGCGGCTGTTTGCCCATCGTTTCC
>DATHTQ010000312.1:0-8352 GCA_035463055.1 Candidatus Limnocylindria bacterium | reverse complement strand
TCTCCAGGTCCGTGATGGTCCTGTCCGGGCAGCCCGGCAGCGGCTGGATGAGGATGCCGCCGGCGGACAGCACGACGCCGTCCTGGTTGAGGCACCCCAGCGCGATGAGCGATGGCTTCTGCTCCGACACCGTGAAGTAGTGGGCGAAATCCTCACCCAGCTCCCCGGATACCAGGTTGGACAGCGACGTGAACGGCTCGCCCTCCCCGAAATCCTTGACCACGACGAGCTGGCCCCGCGTGCCGACGTATCCCGCGACGTCCAGCTTGCCCTCCGGCGTCATGGGCAGCTCGGCCTGCGGGTACTGCACGGTGATCTTGAGCTGGTTGTCCTGCGCGCCGCAGGTCATGCGCCCCCCGGCCCCGCCGCCCGATACGCTGACGGTGAGGCGCACGCCGTCGGCCAGCGCGCCCATGATGGAGCACGCGCTCAGCAGCCGCCCCATCGCGCAGGCCGCGGTGTCGCTTGCCTGGTGGATGTCGGCGGCCTCCTGTGTCATGCGCGTCGTGCGCGCCATCAGCACGCGGACCCGCGTCTGCATCAGCGTCAGGCGCAGCAGCGTGTCCGGGGCCTGGAAAATGATGGATTCGCTCATACTCCTCAACTTTCGGGCCTGACGGCCAGGAAGTGCAGCCGCTGGGCATTAGCACCCGGGGGCCGCAGGCCGAACCCGCCGAATGCGCGGACCCGTGCGAAGCCCTGCGCGCGCAGCGCGTCGGCGATCTCCTCCGCCTCCCACGCGCGCTGGACCTGCTCCTCGTCCACGCGGTCCCAGCAGCCGTCCGGCCTTTTGGCGAACGCGCTCACCTGCATCCGCAGCTTCCTGCCGCGCGCGTCCCACCAGTTCTGCCAGATGTAGCACACGTCGTCCTCGGTCAGGAACTGCGTCGTATTCCCAAGCGTCCCCGACAGCTTCGCCATGCTGGACACGTCGAACGCCAGCGCGCCCCCGGGGCGCAGCGCGGCCCGGGCGGAGCGCGCGAAACGCTCCAGGTCCCCCTTGCTCAGCAGGTAATTGACCGCGTCGCACCCGCACACCACGGCGTCCGCGGGCCGGGGGGCCGATATGGCCCGCATGTCCTCCCGCACGAACGCCAGCGACAGCCCCGCGGCGCGGGCCTTGCCCATCGCGACCGATAGCATCTCGCCGGACAGGTCCCGCGGGCTTACTTCATAGTGCCGGGCCAGCCGCACGGTCAAATTGCCGGTGCCGCAGGCCGCCTCGACGACCCTGGCCCCGTCCCCCACGCCGGCCATCGCCAGCAGGCGGCGGTAGTGCGCGGCCCAGGCGTCGTAGTCCACGTCGCGCATGAGCCTGTCGTACACCTGGGCGAAAGTGCCGTACATCCTACGGCTGCCCGTCCCCCGCGGCATCCTCCGCCAGCTCGTCCTCGTCCTCCAAAGGCGCGAGGCCCCGGTCCACCTGGGCGCCCTCGATGCGGGGGTTGATGAAGCGGTCGAAGACCGCGTTGGACACGGACGCGTACACGAACCGCGCCAGCGCGTTGCCCAGGAGCAGATAATACCCGGCGAGGGCCATCAGCGCGTACATCCAGTACGGGGTGAACCACGCGGCCAGCATCGCGATGAAGGCGGGGACCAGCATGACGAGGCGCGCCCCCGCGGCGTGGGGCAGGCGGCCCACGGCGAGCAGCAGGCCGTTGCGCAGCAGCGTGCCGAAGCCCATCTTGTAGGTAACCATCATCGGGTAGAGGAACACGAGCGCCAGCATCCATACCGCGGCCAGCGCCAGGACCAGCATCTGGGGCACGATGAAGAGCAGGCCGCCGCCTGACGCCATGTTGCCGTAGAACTGGTAGCACACCAGCGCCACCAGCGGCATGAGGCCCGTGATCAGCGACACCCCGAGCCCCTGCTTCCAGTTGCCCTTGACCGCATCCTTGAAGTCCGACCAGACGAAGGCGTGCTCGTCGCGCGACCAGTTGCGCGTCACGTACGCCATGCCCGCCTGGACGGGCCCGGTGATGGCGATGGCCGGGATCAGCAGCACGAAGCCCGAGAAGAAGATCGAATAGATGGCCTGGGGGCTGGCGGCCACCAGCGCCGCGGCCTCTGGCGTGCCGGCTGCGACCGCGTCGGACAACTCGATGAGGTGGGTGTACAGTACGTTGGCCGTCACCATCAGCACGTAGGCCGCGGGCAGGAACAGCGCCGCCGTCATGATGTTGAGGCGGAACAGCCCCGCGAACCGGACGCGCAGCATCTCCCGGAACAGCTGCCAGCGGTTCTTGGGCAGGTCGTCGCGGCGGTAGTCGCCCTTCCCGCTCTTGCCGTAGTAATAACTGTTGAGCATCTTCCCGAACACGTGCATACCCCCTGCGTGCTAGTCGCACCAGTATACCATACAGGCGCGGACGGCGCGAAAAAGGGGCCCCGCGGCCCCCGTATGCCTTGGCAATGGAAAGAGGCGTCAGCGCAGCTTCAGCTTCATGTCCCCCGGCACGATCCAGCGCAGTTTGCGGAACAGCGACGCGATGAGCCAGGTCAGCAGCGCGGGGAGCGCGAAGTGCATCAGAAGCACCAGCAGCAGCGTGCCCACCGGGCCGAAGGAGTCCTTCATGCTGGCCCACGCGCCGAACTGCCCGACCAGGCCGCTGGTGCCCATGCCGCCGCCCAGCGGGTTGTTGCGCATCCGGAACACCGCCGCGGACAGCGGCCCCAGCATGGCGGAGGCGAGCGTGGGCGGCAGCCAGATGACGGGCTTGCGCATGATGTTGCCGAACTGGAGCATCGAGGTGCCAAGGCCCTGGCTCAGCAGCCCCTCGGCCCCGTTGTCCGGCCAGGACTGCACCGCGAACCCGACCATCTGCGCGCAGCACCCCGCGCACGCCGCGCCCGCGGCCAGGCCGTCCAGCCCCAGCGAGATGCTGATGGCCGCGGAGCTGATGGGCGCGGTGAGCGCGAGCCCCATGACCGTGCTGACCAGCATGCCCATCGGCACCGGCCGCAATTCCGTCGCGCGGTTGACCACGCCGCCGACCGCGTCCATGAACGCCTGGATGCCGGGCCCCGCGTACATCCCGACCAGGCCGCCGATGATGATGTTGGCGGCGGGCACGAGCACGATGTCAAACGGCGTCCTCCCGGCGACCAGCGCGGCGGCCTCGCTGCCCAGCAGCGCGCTGAGGTACGCCCCGACCGGCCCGCCGAAGCTGTAGCCGATCGCGCCGCTGACCGCGCCGGAAAAGACGACCAGCGGCTTGCCCTTGAGGCCGTAGGCGATGGCCGCGCCGATCGCCGCGCCCACGACGGGCGACGACGCGGAGACGAGCGCGGTGAACTGCCGCAGGAACGAGAGGAACGGGACGGACGCGAGCTGCGTGAGGATGAGCCCCGTAATCAGCGAGCAGAACAGGCCCAGTGCCATGTAGCTCATCGCGTCGATGAACCAGCGGCGCATAAGGCGTTTGAACCATCCCCCTGCCCTCGGGGCAGGCGTGCCCTTCGCGGGCGCGGGCTTTCCATTCCCGGCGCTCATGCGGTCACGAACCTTTCGAGTTCCGCCGCGAAGCGTTCCGGCTGCTCCAGGTGGCAGGCGTGGGCGCAGCCCTCGAAGACCACCTCGCGGAACGCGCCGCCGTTCTCGCGGTAGCGCTCCAGCACCGCGCGCGTCTGGCCGACCATCGGCTGCGGCGGGAACGCATCGGGCCCCGGGTAGCCCGGGAGCGCGCCCATCGCGCCCAGCACCGCCAGGTCCGCGTAGGAGGAGTCGCTCGCCAGGGTGTCCCTGTCCCCGCGCAGCCAGAGAATGGGAGGCTTCGGGGTTATGTCCGCCAGGGCGTCCAGCCTGCAGTACTGCGGCGCCAGCGCGTTGGAAATGCCGCGCTTTCCCGGAAGGACGTACGGGAACTCCGCGACGGCCTGGTAGTCGCCGGGGTAGTAGTCCTCCCCCAGGCGGATCTTGAGCAGCTCGTCCACGAACAGGTCCTGCCACTCGCGTGGCACAGGCCATCCGGCCGCGAACAGCGATTTCTCCAGCACCCTGCGCGCGGCCAGCGGGTCGTCCCCGCGGTCCCCCTCGCGCAGCTTCGCGATGAACTGCGGGTTGGCGAACCCGCCCGGCGAGCCCCACCCGCGTTCGTCATACGTTTCACCTTCCAGGCCCCTCGTGCCACCGAAGCCGTAGGGCGACACCGGGGAGAGCAGGACCAGGTGCGTCAGCCGCCCGGGATAGTCGATGGCGAATCGCATCGCGACGCCCCCGCCCAGCGACCAGCCCAGCAGCGCGAACGGCCCGACGCCCAGCGCATCCGCCAGCGCGGCGACGTCCGCCGCCCAGTCCGAAAGGGCGGTCGGGGAATGCACCGGGGTCGCCTCGGTGTCCCCGAAGCCGTTGAGGTCCGGCGCGACCACGTCGAACTTCTCCGCAAGGCGGTACGCCGTGGGGAAGAAGAACGCCGAGGAGGAGGCATTGCCGTGGATGAGCACGAGCTTGGGCGCGCCCGGGTCGCCCAGGCGGTAGTAGGCGGTTTTCCTGCGGCCGGTTTGGATGAACCTCTTCTGCTCCATGTCCCCGCCCTCGCTGATTCCGCTGATTTTCGCGGTGATTATAGCCTCGCGGCGCGCGCGCGTCAAACCTTTCCGGGCCGTGCGGCGCCACCCCCACTCCCCCGGAGATTGCCGTAAAAGGTTGCCGTTTCGTCTATTCACAGCCAGCTTCGCCATGCCTATCCTTCAACTGGAACATGAATCACCTTTCAGGTCAGCGGACGTGGCTTCGCATGCCTGCCGCGGGAAGGATGACAATGGAAAAAGTGTACGTCGTTTCGGCGCGCCGCAGCGCCGTTGGGGCTTTCATGGGGTCGCTTTCGGGCATGGAGGCCGCGGACCTGGGCGCCGAGGTCGTGAAGGCCGTGCTGGCCGACGCGAACGTGCGGCCCGAGCAGGTCGATGAACTGGTTTGCGGCAACATCCTCTCCGCCGGGCTGGGCCAGGGCGTCGCTCGCCAAATCGCGGTGAAGGCCGGCATCCCGGTGGAGGTGTGCGCCTACTCGCTCAACATGCTCTGCGGCTCGGGCATGAAGGCCGTCATCAACGGCGTGCAGGCCATCCGCTCCGGCATGGGCCGGGTCGTCGTGGCCGGCGGCGTCGAGATGATGTCCGGCGCGCCGTTCCTGCTGCCCCGGGATATCCGCAAGGGCATCAAGATGGGCGCGTTCCAGGCCGAGGACCATATGCTCAGGGACGGCTTGACCGATGCGTTCGAGAACATCCACATGGGCGTAACCGCCGAGAACGTGGCGAAGAAGCACGGCATCCCCCGCGAGGCGCAGGACGCGTTCGCCTGGGCCTCCCAGCAGAAGGCCGTAAAGGCCGTGGACGAGGGCGTGTTCGACGAGGAGATCGTCCCGGTGAAGGTCACGGTGAACCGCGTGGAGACGGACTTCTCCCGCGACGAGTACCCCAACCGCGCGACCAGCCCCGAGAAGCTCGCCAAGCTGCGCCCCGCCTTCCAGAAGGACGGCACGGTGACGGCCGGCTCCTCCTCCGGCATCAACGACGGCGCTTCCTTCGTGCTGCTCGCGGGCGAGAGCGCCGTGCGGGAGCTGGGCCTGTCCCCGATGGCCGAAATCGTGGGCCTGGGCCAGGCGGGCGTGGAGCCCTCCGTCATGGGCCTGGGCCCCGTGCCCGCCGTCCGCAAGGCGCTGGCCGGCGCGGGGATGAAGCTGCAGGACATGGAGCTCATCGAGCTCAACGAGGCCTTCGCCGCGCAGTCCCTAGGCGTCATCCGGGAGCTTTCGCAGGAGCACGGCATGGCCGAGGACGAGATCCGGGAGCGCACCAACCTCTACGGCGGCGCCATCGCGCTGGGCCACCCGGTCGGCGCGTCCGGCAACCGCATCCTGGTCACCTTGCTGCACGCGCTCAAGCGCACCGGCAGGACCGTCGGCCTCGCCTCGCTGTGCATCGGCGGGGGCATGGGAACCGCCGTCGTCGTGAAGCGGCTGTAACATCCGGCGATTGATTCACCGAAAGGAACAGGATACAATGAAGCTCGAAAACAAAGTCGCCATCGTCACCGGCGGGGCCAAGGGCCTGGGCGGGGAGATGGCCCAGCTGTTCGCCCGGGAAGGCGCGAAGGTCATCGCGGCGGACATGGCGCCCCTCACCTACGAGGCCGAAAACGTCGAGTTCCATGAGCTCAACGTCGCCGACCCCGCAGCGTGCGAGGCGCTGTGCAAATACGCGCTGGAGAAGTACGGCAAGGTGGACGTGCTGGTCAACAACGCCGGCATCACCCGCGACTCCATGACCCGCAAGATGACCGACGAGCAGTTCGACGCCGTCATCGCGGTCAACCTCAAGGGCGTGTTCAACCTGACCCGGCACGTGGGCCCCGCGATGCAGGCCGCGGGCGGCGGCTCCATCATCAGCATCTCCAGCGTCGTGGGCGTGTTCGGGAACATCGGCCAGGCCAACTACGCAGCCGCCAAGGCCGGCATCATCGGCATGACCAAGACCTGGGCCAAGGAGTTCGCGCTCAAGGGTGGCAACGTCCGCGTCAACTGCATCGCCCCCGGCTACACGATGACCGACATCCTCAGGACCGTACCGCAGGACCTGCTGGACAAGTTCGCCTCCATGACGATGCTGGGCCGCCTGGGCCAGCCGCATGAGATCGCATCCGCCGCGCTGTTCCTGGCCTGCGACGACTCCAGCTACATCACGGGGCAGGTGCTGCAGGTGGACGGCGGGATGCGCCTGTAAGCCTTCGGCTTCGAAAAAGGCCTGCGGACCTTTTTCGATTGGAGGGTTGCTGCGGAACTTTTTCGGCAGAGCCGAAAAGCCCCGCGCGACAGGCATTGTCCGGGCGACACGAACTGCATCAGGGGGCTCCGCCCCCCGATACCCCCGGATAGTAGTTTGACTTACGCAAGGAGAATCAAATGAGCACCCATCACGTCGGCGTCCTGGGGACCGGGGTCTACCTCCCCGGGGGCGTCATGACCGCGGCCGACATTGCCGAGAAGACAGGCGGCGTCTGGTCGGAGGAGGCCGTGCGGGACAAGCTTGGCATCGTCCGGAAGACCGTGCCTGCCGACCCTGCCACGGACGGCACCCAGGAGATGGGCGCGCTGGCGGCGCTGGACTGCCTGAAAAACACCGGGGCGGACCCGAAGGACATCGACGTCATCCTGTGCATCGGCGAGGAGTGGAAGGAATACCCGCTGACGACCTCCGCGCTGTTTATCCAGGACCGCATCGGCGCCGTGAACGCCTGGGGCATCGACGTGCAGAACCGCTGCTGCACCTGCGTTTCCGCGATGAAGATCGCCAAGGACATGATGCTGGCGGACGATGAGATCGACACGGTGCTCATCGCTGGCGGCTACCGCAACGGCGACTTCGTCGACTACGCGGACCGCGACATGTCCATGATGTACAACCTCGCGGCCGGCGGCGGGGCCATCCTGCTCAAGAAAGACCTGGGCCGCAACGTGCTGCTGGGCAGCCACATCCTGTCCGACGGGTCGCTCTCCCGCACCGCGGGCGTGCGGATCGGCGGCACCGCGGAGCCGGTGACGGCCCAGAACGCGGAGGAGGCGCGCACCTCGCTGCGGCTGTTCGAGCCGGAAAAGATGAAGAAGCGCCTCAACGAGGTGTCGGCCGCCAACTGGGTCACCTGCATCGAAAGGTCGCTGCAGAAGTCCGGCCTGTCGATGGGGGAGATCGGCTACCTCGCCATCCTGCACATCAAGCGCTCGGGCCACCTGGGGATGCTGCGCGACCTGGGACTCAAGGAGGACCAGTCCATCTACCTGGAGGACTACGGCCACATCGGGCAGATCGACCAGGTCCTGTCGCTGCACCTGGCGCTTGAACAGGGCAAGGTGAAGGACGGCACGGTCGTGTGCATGCTGGCGGCGGGCATCGGGTACGTGTGGGCGGCCAACATCATCAAATGGGGGGCCGCAGGCGCATGAGCATCCGGGACATCCTGCAGACCATCGTCAACTCGCTGCCCACCATGGGGCGCTACGCCCTGGTCACGATGGGCATCGTGCTGATCTTCCGCACGACGGCGACGACCAATTTCGCCCAGGGCCTCATCGCGACGTTCGGCACGTTCGTGGTGACCTGGGCCGCGCTGGAGTGGGCGGCGCTTCCCCTCTGGGTCTGCCTGCTGCTTGGTATGGCGGCGGGGTTCCTGCTGGGGATGTTCGTGGACGTCGCCCTCATCCGCCGCGCGCGGCGCATCACGCCGTCGGGCAAGCAGATGATCACGATGGGCGTCATGATGATCCTGGTCAACGTCACCCCCATCGTGTTCCGCGACATCACGCTGTGGAACAAGCCCGGGAAGGCGTTCACGACCGAAATATTCACCTT
>DATHTQ010000311.1:0-5396 GCA_035463055.1 Candidatus Limnocylindria bacterium | reverse complement strand
GAGGACGTACTCGACCCTGCTGCTCGCCGTGCCAACGCTGCGGATGCTGACGCCGCCCTTCACCGCCTTGCCGAACGGCTCCAGCGGGGGCAGGAGCGCCTGCGCGGCTTCCGCGGCGAGGCGCGCCGCGAGCGCCGGGTCCGGAAGCGCGGCGTTGAATCCCGGCAGGAGCGCGCTTATGGGCGTCTCGCACAAAATATACCGCGTCGCGGGCAGCGCGCCCGGGACTTCCAGCGTCACCTCCCCCGCCCTGGCGTGCAGGGTGAACATTTCGGAATTCCCCCGGAGCAGCGACGCCACGCCCTCCGCCGCGCCGTCCCCTTCCCGCAGATGCAGCGAGAGCGACGCCCCGGACAGCCACCCGCGCAGCGCGTCCAGCGACGAGGGGGCCAGGTCCGGCCACGCGGCGAGGTCCACGCCCAGCGTGACGCCGTAGGGCGTGCCTTCGCGGTACGCCTCCAGCGGCGCGAGCGCGTCGCGTATCGGCCCCGCGTGCGCCACTCCTGAAAACAGCAGCAGGGCCGCCAGCAGGCAGCACAGCCGCGCCGCCCGGGAAATCCTCTTATTCATCCGCCCCCGTGCCCTCCGCAGGGCCGGGCGTCCCGTGCAGCGCGCGGTGCAGGGCCTCGGCCGCCGGGCGGCTCATCCCCGGCACCGCGGCGAGGGCGTCCACCGTCTGCTCCTTGATGCCCTGGACGGAGCGGAACGCGGCCAGCAGCGCCCGCCGCCTCGCGGGGCCTACGCCGGGGACCTCCTCCAGCCGGGAGCGCACCGACGCCTTGCCGCGCAATTTCCGGTGGTGCGTCACCGCGAACCGGTGCGCCTCGTCGCGGATGCGCTGGACCAGGTGCAGCGCCGGGGAGTGCCGGTCCAGCACGATGGGCTGGTCCGCCCCGGGGATCCAGATTTCCTCGAACCGCTTCGCCAGGCCGAACATCGGCACGTTCATCCCCAGCGCGTCGCGCGCGGCGATGGCGAAGGCGAGCTGCTCCGGCCCGCCGTCCACGAGGACAAGGTCCGGCACGGGCCACGCGCCCTGGGGCAGCTGCGTGCGCCTGAGCCTGCGCGTGATGACCTCGTGCATGCTCGCGAAGTCGTTGGCGCCCTCGACCGTCTTGATGCGGAAGTGGCGGTACTCGCCCCGCTTCGGCTCGCCGTCCACGAAGACGACCATGCTCGCCACCGACTGCGCCCCCTGCGTGTTGGAGACGTCGAACCCCTCGATGCGCCGGGGCACGCCGTACAGGCTCAGCGCGCTGGCGAGCTCCCGGCTCGCGCCGACGGTGCGCTCCTGCACGACCTGGTCGCGGGCGTTGCGCTTGCGCAGCGCGTCCTCCGCGTTGGCCACCGCGTTCTGCACGAGCTGCGCCTTGTCCCCGCGCCGGGGCACGACGAGGGTCACGGGCGCGCCGCGCCGGTCCCGCAGCCATGCCTCCAGCGTCGCGGGGTCCGCCGCGTCCTGGACGATGACCTCCCGCGCCGGGGGCCGGTCCTCGTAGAACTGCTGGAGGAACCCCTCCAGGATGTCGCTCACCGGCTCGCTGCCCTCGCGGGTCAGGGTGTAGGACTGCGCCTCCAGCAGCTTGCCGCCCCTTATGAACAGCACCTGCGCCATCGCGTCCAGGCCGTCGCGCGCGACCGCGATGACGTCGCGGTCCGCGGTGCCCGCCTGCTGCGCGTTCTGCTGCTCCATGAGGCCGTGGACGTCGCGGATGCTGTCGCGCAGCTCCGCGGCGCGCTCGAACTGCAGCTCCCTGGAGGCCTGCGCCATGTCGCGCTCCAGCCGCTCCAGCACGGGCTTGTGCCTGCCCTTGAGGAAGCCGATGACCTCGTCCACCAGCAGTCGGTAGTCCTCCTGCGACACCAGGCCCGCGCACGGCCCAAGGCACAGGCCCATCTCGTAGTTGATGCAGGGGCGCTGGGGCCTGGCCAGCGGCAGCTTGAGCGTGCAGGTGCGCAGCGGGAACACGCGGCGAAGCACGCCCGTCACCTGGCGGATGGCGGCCGCGCCGTAGTAGGGCCCGAAATACTTCGCGCCGTCCTGCTCGATCTTGCGGGCGACGGTGAGCCGCGGGAACGGCTCCTGGACGCTGATGCGGATGAACGGGTAGTGCTTGTCGTCCATCAGCCGGATGTTGAAGCGCGGGCGGTGCAGCTTGATGAGGTTGCTCTCCAGCACCAGCGCCTCGAGGTTGGTGGCCGCGAGGATGACGTCGAAGTCGTCGATGCGCTCCACCAGCGCCTGCGTCTTCGCGGTCTTTGGCTGGCTGGAAAAGTAGCTGCGCACGCGGTTGGCGAGGTTGACGGCCTTGCCGACGTAGATGACCTCGCCCCGCTCCTTCATCAGGTAGCAGCCGGGGCTCTGGGGCAGCAGCGCGATTTTTTGGCGGAGGTTGTCGCCCAGGTCCATCATGCCCGGGTCACTCCTGCCCGCCCTCCGGCGCGCCCCAGTTGGCCTTGATGACGGGGATCAGCCGCTCGGCCAGCTCCTCGTCCACGGGCTCGAAATCCTCGATCTCCTCGCCGTCCTCGCCCTTGGTGACGCTCACGCGCATCACGTACAGCGTCTCCGGCGCGCCGGGCTCCCTGGGCGCGGGCGCGGACGGGTCCTCCCCCTCCTCGAACGCGCGCAGCAGCACGTACTCCTCGCCGTTGTAGAAAAAGTATTTCTCCACCGCCAGCAGCAGGCGGTTGCCGTCCTCGTCCGTTCCCTCGATGACGTCCAAACGGTCGTCTTCCGACACGTGAACACCCCCTTCCTTACGTGATATTATACTGTCATTGCCGGACGGAAACAATCGGCCGGGCCCGCGCCCGGGCGGAGCCTGGCCGGCGGGAGGAGACGCGCATGCGCCGAACCATCCTGTGGACCGTCATCCTGGCCCTGCTGGCGGCGCTCGTCCCGGCGGGGGCCGCCCCCGCTTCCCTCGCGCAAGCCCTCCCTGCCGCGCTCACCCGCCTGGAGACAGGCGGCGCAACGGGGCCGTGCGTCGCGCTGGCGGAGCGGGACGGCGTCGCCGCGCAGATCCGGTTGTCAACGCCGGACGGCGATGACGCCGTGCTGGAACTGGCGGACGTGAAGAGCGGCGCGCTGCTGGCCTCCCGGCCCCTGCCCGGAGGCATGGTCCCCTACGGCGCGCGGATGCGGTTCCTCGACGGCGGGGGCCTTGCGCTCGCGGACATGGACTCCGTGCGGGTCTGGGTGCTCGACGCGGCGCTGCGCGAGACCCGTTCCTTCGCCCCGCCGGACCCGGGCGCATGGTTCTCCGCATATGTGGACGGCGGGGGCGAGCATGCGTACTTCGGCGGCGCCCGCGGGGTCGCGCGGTACCGGCTTTCGGACGGCGCGGAGGAGGACCCGGGCGGCATTGTGCCGGAGGGCTGGACGTTCGCCCACTTCGCGGGCGAGGCGGACGGCGGCGTCCTGTGCGTCTATTCGGGCCGTGACGACCTGTCCCTTCTCCTGCATGCGCTCCCGCGCGGCAAGGCAATCCTATACACCGTCCCCGCGGGCTTCGGCGCGTGCGCGGACGGCATCCTCGCCGCCGAGGCGATGGGCGAGATGTTCCTGCTGCCCCTGCCCGGCAGCCTGCTCTACCGCTTCCGCGCCCCCGGGAGCGGCGAATATCCAGGCGCCGCGCGCGGCACGGAAATCCTGCTGCAATCCTTCGGCGAGCCGGGCGCGTTCCGTGTGGTGGACCTGGCCTCCTCCCGCGTGCTCGCGGAACTCACGCTCCCCGGCCTGGGCGGGGGATACTGGTGCGAGGCGGCGGCGCTGGGCGACGGCTTCGCGCTGCTGGCGCTCGGGCAGTCCGACGGAGGCGCGGGCGGTCTGTACCGCTGGGATTTTTCAGGGCCATCGGGGAGTCGGGACGCGGGCGTGTCAAAAGTCACCCTCGCGGAACTGCGGCTGGAGAACGACGCGCGGGCGGCGGCCATCACGGCGCGCCACGGCGTGGGCGTCCTGCTGCGCGAGGCGGGCGCGGCCTTCCGCGACGACGCCTACCAGGGCGAGCCGTCGCGCGACGAGGTGCGCCTGGGCGGCGCGCTCGCGCAGCTGGAGGCGTTCCTGGACGCGCTGCCCCCGGGCATGGCGGCCCGCGCCGCGGCGGCGCAGGCGTCGCGCATCGACGTCTACCTCAGCGGCAGGATCACCCCGCGCGGGGCAAGCAGCATCTCCTCGGCGGCGGGGTTCGTCACGCGCGCCAGCGGCGCGGCGGGCATCGTGCTGTCGTCCTTCGGCCCCGGCATGACGCAGCTTTTGGCGCATGAGTTCATGCACGTGCTGGAGGACGGCCTGCAGCTGGACAGCGCCGGGGACGGTAAGTGGCCCCCGGTCACCTACTGGGAGCGGCCCGCGCCTGAGGACGGCCAGGGCGGGATGTTCGCCTACTCCTACCACAACCCGGACGGCACCGAGTACGGCGACACGCGCTGGACCCTGGGCGCGGAGGAGGATCCGCAGGACGTGTGGTTCCTGGACGGCTACAGCCGCACCTACCCCCTGGAGGACCGGGCGCGCGTCTTCGAGAACCTGTACGTCGCGAAGGACGGCACGGAGGCGGTGTTCGCCTATCCCCATTTGCTGCAGAAGGCCCGCGCGCTGTGCGCGATGCTGCGCCGCGCGTTCCCCGAAATCGAGGCCGCGGGCGGCGCGCCGTGGGAGCGGTTCCTGGTCCCGATGGGCGACGGGGAACTCACGGAGTACCTGCGCGTCGAGGAGGGCGACGTGGAGCCCGCGGGATTCTGCGCCTACCTTCCCGCCGCATCCACGCGCTGAATCCCGCACTCGCCGGGTTGCCATCCCCATTCCGGCTGTGCTACAATGGCGCTTGCCGCTTTACGGCGGCGAATGTTCCCGTAGCTCAGCAGGATAGAGCGTTCGCCTCCTAAGTGAAAGGCCGCGCGTTCGAATCGCGCCGGGAACGCCAGGGGCCGTCAAGAATCAGCGATTTTTGGCGGTTTTCCTTATTCATGCGAGGTATTGGCGATGGAAATCAGCAAAGTCACTGGAAACAAGAAACAATACCTTGACCTCCTGCTGCTCGCGGACGAGCAGGAGGACATGGTCGACAGGTACCTGGAGCGGGGCGACATGTTCATCCTGGACGATGGCGGCGTGAAGGCCGAATGCGTGGTCACGAGGGAAGCGGACGGCGTGTATGAGCTGAAGAACATCGCGGTCATGCCGGACAGCCGGAGGATGGGCTACGGCAGGGCGTTGATTGAATTTGCGTTTGCCCACTACCCGGACTTGCGGGCCATGCTCGTCGGGACCGGGGACGTCCCCTCGTCCCTCGGCTTTTACAAAAAATGCGGCTTCGCGGAATCGCACCGCGTCCCCCGGTTCTTCACCGACAACTATATCCGCCCGATGTCCGAGGACGGCATCCAGC
>DATHTQ010000310.1:0-2637 GCA_035463055.1 Candidatus Limnocylindria bacterium | reverse complement strand
TCGCCGAAGAACCGCTCCGCGTCGACGTATCCGGCTTCCTCCAGTCCCCGGACAGGCGGGATGAACGACCTTCCCCCCGCCGCGACGACGAAGCGCCTTGCGCGGAACGGCTCCGTATAAGTACCGTCGGCCAGGCGCACGCGCATCGTATGGGGGTCTGTGAACTCGCCCGTGCCCTTGTAGGCCGTCAGGCCCGGGACGTGGCTGACGCTGCGCTCGATGGCCTTGCTCTCGTCGATCTTGCCCCACATCCTGCGGGCGATCACGGACCAGTCAACGCTGTCCAGCGTGAAGCCGAGCCCGACGGCGCGCGCGTGCTCCGCCTCGCGGATGAGGTCGGCCGGGTGCACCAGGATCTTCGAGGGGATGCAGCCGCGCGTCAGGCAGGTGCCGCCGAACTTCGCGTTCTCCACCAGCGCGCAGGTGAAACCCGCCTGCAGGCCGGCGTCTATGAGCGACAGGCCCGCGCCGCTGCCGACGACTGCCAGATCATACTCTTTCATCCTGTCACCTCATTCTCCGTCCACGGCGGGTTTTCTTCAAATATGTTCCTGTTGCGATAAGTCTACCCGTAAAGAGGACCCTGTATTGGGGAACAGGTCAAGGTTCCCGACAGTCTCCGGCGGAGTGTCCGTAAAGCGGTGCGCGCGCGCCGCGCGGGAGCCTTGCGAACCGGAAAAAAACATCGTTTGTCCTTATTCGCTTGACGCTGTTTGCATGACCCGGTATAATCCACCAAAACTATAGGAGGTGCGGTTCTTATGAGGAAATGGCTGGGCCTGATTCTGACCCTGGTGATGTTGGTAAGTGTCGCTTCCACTGCCTTGGCGGAAGGATACAAGATTGCCATCCTCACCGGCACCGTCTCCCAGGGCGAGGAAGAGTTCCGCGCCGCGGAGAACGCAAAGCTCGCCGACCCTGACGGAATCATCGTGGACACCTACCCCGACGCGTTCGTTGCCGAGCAGGAAACCACCATCTCCAAGATGCAGGCGTTCGCGTCCGACCCGGACGTGAAGGCCATCGTGATGGTCCAGGGCGTCCCCGGCGCGGTGGCCGGCTTCACGAAGGTCCGCGAGATGGGCAGGGACGACATCCTGCTGATCGCCGGCGTCCCGCAGGAAGTGCCCGCCCTCATCTCCGCGGCGGCCGACGTGGTCCTCTACGCGGATGAAGCCGCGCAGGGCGACTCCATCATGGAAACCGTCGCCAACTGGGGCGTGGACGTGTTCATCCACTACTCCTTCCCCCGCCACATGGCCATGGAAGCCATCATCCTTCGCCACGAGCGCCTGAAGGAGAACGCGGAAGCCCTGGGCATCGAGTTCGTCGACGTCACCGCCCTTGACCCGCTCGCCGAAGGCGGAATGCCCGCCGCGCAGCAGTTCGTCCTGGAGGACGTGCCCGCCCAGATGGAGAAGTACGCCGGCAAGAAGGTCGCCTTCTTCTCCACCAACTGCGGCACCCAGGAAGCCCTGCAGCCCGCGGTCCTCGCGCAGCCCAACGCCTACTACCCGCAGCCCTGCTGCCCGAGCCCCTACCACAAGTTCTTCGGCACCCTGTCCATCCCGCAGGTCGAGCTGGGCAACGACGAGGCGGCCCTGAAGGCCATCGCCGAAGCGCTGGTCGAGCACGACGCGGTCGGCCGCTTCTCCACCTGGCCCGCGCCCATCAACATGGCCCTGGTTGACATCGGCGTCGCCTACGCCCGCGCCTTCATCGAAGGCAAGACCGAAGGCCGCAACGACACCGAGGCCCTCCTGGCCATCATGGACGAGAACCTGCCCGGCGCGAAGGTCGGCAACTTCACCGACGCCGACGGCGTCTCCTACGACAACTTCTACACGGTGCTCCTGGCGCCCGTGGACTTCAACGAGTACTGCACCCCGTAAGCTTCAGCCGCGCTGAAGCAGGAAGTCGGCCCGTGTAAAGCCGGGCCGATTTTTTCCGCAGGAGGATGGTTGATTGAACAGCGAATACGTCCTGTCCATGGAGAGAATCACGAAGAAGTACAGTGACAACACGGTGCTCAGCGACGTGTCCCTGTACATCCGCCCCGGCGAGATCCATGCCCTGGTGGGGGAGAACGGGGCCGGCAAGTCCACCCTGATGAACATCCTGTTCGGCATGCCAGTCATCCATTCCTCCGGCGGATTCCAGGGCGAGGTGTTCCTGGACGGCAAGAAGGCCCAGATCATGTCCCCGTTCGAGGCCATGGGCATGGGCATCGGCATGGTCCACCAGGAGTTCATGCTCCTGCCCGGGTTCACCATCACCGAGAACATCAAGCTCAACCGCGAGATCTCCAGGCCAACCCTGCTGAGCCGCGTGTTCGGCAGGGACCTGGAGAAGCTCGACATGCCCGCCATGGCCAGGGACGCCCGGAAGGCGCTGGACAGCGTGGGCATGGGCATCGAGGAATTCACGCTGGTGAAGGGCCTCCCCATCGGCTACATGCAGTTCGTCGAGATCGCCCGCGAAATCGACAAGACCGGCGTCAAGCTGATGGTGTTCGACGAGCCGACCGCCGTGCTCACCGAGTCCGAGGCGGAGCAGCTCATCCGGGTGATGCGCGACATCGCCTCCAAGGGCATCGCCATCATCTTCATCACGCACCGGCTCGACGAGGTGCTGGCC
>DATHTQ010000309.1:0-1578 GCA_035463055.1 Candidatus Limnocylindria bacterium | reverse complement strand
CCCCCGGGCGAGGACGCCATCCTCATCTACGGGTACGAGATCGACCTCACCGGCAACCTGGAGGCCAGCGGCTCCGGCCTTGACCAGGCGATGTTCTTTACCTACGAGACGGCGCTGGACATCGCCGCCCAGTCCCCGATGCAGGCGGAGAAGGAACTGGTCCTTAGGCCCTACAGCGTGTCGGCCATCCTCGTGAAGGCGGCTCCCGGCACGACGGCGGAGGAGCTCGCCGCGCGCATCCGGCAGGCGAGGCCCGACGCGCAGGCGACGCCCCGCGAGCGGATCTTCGCAAGCCAGGCCGACGCGGCTCGCAGGACGGAGGGCGTGCTGATGCTCCTGCTGCTCGCCGCCTTCCTCATCGCCCTGGGGTGCGCCGCGGCGGCCGCGGCGATTTCCGCCGCGTCCAGGCGACAGCACGTCGGCGTGCTGCGCTCGCTTGGGGCCACGGCGCGCGGGACCCGCGCGCTGGTCGCGTGGGAAAGCCTCGTCCCCGCGGCCTCAGGCGCGCTGGCGGGGGCTGTCCTGGGCCTGTCGTGCGTGCTCCTGTTCCGCACGCTGATCCAGGAGCGCATGGGGGTGCCGGTCTACGTGTTCCCGCCCCCGGCCCTCGCCGCGCTGGCGCTGCTGTGCGCGTTGGCGACGGCGCTGTGCGCCTGGCTCGCCGGCGCCGTGCCCGCGGGGCGCATCCTCCTGGGGGATCCCGACAGCCTGCTGAAGGAAGCGTGAGCATCATGATCGAATTTTCCTGCGTGACCAAGACGTACCCCATGCGCGCCCAGGCGCCGGTCACGGCGCTGCGGGACGTCACCCTGCGCGTCGACCCGGGCGAGTTCGTTACGGTGCTGGGCCGCTCCGGGTCCGGGAAGTCCACCCTGCTGAACCTCGCCGCGGGGCTGACCCCGCCCACCACCGGCGCCGTGCGCGTGCGCGGGGAGGACCTGTGGGCCATGGGGGACGCGCGCCGGTCGGCGCTGCGCAACCGGGAAATCGGCTTCGTGTTCCAGTTCCCCAGCCTCATCCCGTCCCTGGACGTCGAGGAGAACGTCCGCCTGCCGGGCCTGTTCTCCGGCATGCGGGAGCCCGGCGGGACGGAGGCGGACCTCATGGGCATCCTGGAGCGCCTGGGCATCGCGGACAAGCGCCGCGCGACGCCCAGGCAGATGTCCGCCGGGCAGCAGCAGCGGGCGGTCATCGCGCGTGCGCTGTTCCAGCGCCCCTCCATCCTGCTGGCCGACGAGCCCACCAGCAACCTGGACGACCAGACGGAAATGGAAATCGTGGAGCTCCTCGCGCAGGTCAACCGCGATGCGCGACTGACAATCGTGATGGTGACGCACTCGGAGAAACTCGCCGCCGCCGGCAGCCGCACCATCCGGCTGCAGGGGGGCACGGTAACGCACGACGAACAACACGTGAAAGGGGAAAGTTATGCTGAGGTATCCTGACGGCTCACTCCGCCCGCGGGGAACGCGGGCCTGGACGGCCCTGCTCGCGGCCGCCCTGCTGGCGGCATGGATGACAGGCGCGCCGGGAGCGGCGCGCGCCCGGGAGTGCGCCCCGCCCGAAGCGGCCGTACAG
>DATHTQ010000308.1:0-4903 GCA_035463055.1 Candidatus Limnocylindria bacterium | reverse complement strand
GCAGGCGGGGTTCGGCCTGGGCGCCATCATCGGTCCGCTGATCGCCGCCGCGTGGCTCGCGGCCACCGGGCAGTGGCAGGGGGCGTTCCTCATCTGCATGGGGGCGACGCTCGCGGTCCTGCTGGTGATGGTGGTGACCGGCTGGCGGCGCATGAGGCCCGCGCCCGCCGCGGAGCACCCCTCCCTCAACATCTTCGGCCTGCTCAGGGACGCGCGGTTCGCGCGCCTGGTCCTGACCATCTTCCTCTATTTGGGCTACGAGGGCCTGGCCCCCGCCTACGTCAAGCAGCACTTCCTGGCGCTGGGGTCCGGCGAGGCGCCCGCGTCGCTGATGATCTCGGTGTTCTGGGGCACGATGATTTTGGCGCGCCTGCTGGGCGCGCTGCGCGCGGGGCACGAGCTCAGGAGCATCCGCTTCTACGCGGGGCTGTCGCTCACGGGGGCGCTGCTGCTGGCGTTCTCGCGCCAGGCGTGGCTGTCCGCGGTGGCGGTCGCCCTGTTCGGGTTCGGGTGCGGCCCCACCTGGCCGATGCTGATGACCCTCGCCACGGGCCTCTTCCCCCAGCGCAGCGGCAGCGCCGTGGGCGTGATGATGCTGGGCACGATGGCGGGCATGTCGCTGTTCCCCTGGCTCATCGGGACGGTGCCGGGGAACCTCACGGTCACGTTCGCGCTGTGCGCGGTGCTGGCGCTGCTGGTGGGCGCGGTGAGCCACTATTCGCTCACGCGCGGGGGACGCACGGAGGTCGCAAAACAGGCGGCGCGGTAGGAATCAGGGCACTTTTCGCGCAAAACAGGCGGCCTCCGGGCCGCCTTCCCGTTTTTATGCATAATCCGGCCTCCAAACATGAAAATATGTTGAAAAATAAGCCCTCCACAGGTTGTATAGGCTTGTTTGGTATACCATATGTGTGGTATATATAAATTGTATTCGCGAAATCGTTGTATTTATAGACAAGCGGCGCGCACGGCGCGCCGGACAAGGGCACGCGCGAAAAAGAGAACCCATGCGCAGGCATGGTTTGGGGCATCCGCCCAGGAGAGACCAGATGAGCATGAACTCCACCAGTGAACATATCCTGCAAAGCGGGGACTACGCGTACGCCCCCGGCCCGGGCGGCACGGCGGTCATCGTGCGCTACGGCGGGACGGCGGGCCGCGTGGCCGTCCCGGCGCTGCTGGACGGCCGCCGGGTGACCGGCATCGGCCGGATGGCCTTCGCGGGGAACGCGGCCCTCGCCTCCGTCACCCTGCCCCCCGGCGTGACCGAGGTGGGCGACGGCGCCTTCTTCGGCTGCGAAAGCCTGGCGGCCGCCGCGCTGCCCGAGGGCCTGGCGCGCATAGGCGCCAGCGCATTCTACGGGTGCGCGCGCCTGGTGTCCGTCAACCTCCCGAAGGGATTGGCCGAAATAGGCGACAGCGCCTTCTTCGGGTGCGAGGCCTTCGCCGCGCTCGTGCTGCCGGAGGGGCTGCTGCGCATCGGGCGGTACGCGTTCTCCTGGTGCGTGCGGCTCGCCTCGCTGTCGCTTCCCGAAGGGCTCGTGTCCATCGGGGACGGCGCGTTCTCCGGCTGCGCGGACCTGCACCACCTGCGCCTGCCAACCAGCGTGTCGGACGTCGGCGCCAACCCGTTCATGGGCGCGCCCACGCGCCCGCACGCCGCGGCGGACCATCCCTTCCTCGCCGTGCTGGACGGCGTGCTGCTGCACAGGACCGAGGCGCGCGTGATCTCCTACCCGCACGACAGCGAGGCCGAGGACTACGCCGTCCCCGCCGGCGTGCGCGCGGTCGGGCGCTACGCGTTCCACTGCTGCCGCAGCCTCATCTCCGTCACGCTGCCCCACGGGGTCACCCACGTCGGCGACAGCGCCTTCGCGGGCTGCCGCAGCCTGGCCCGCGTGTCCCTGCCCGAGGGGGTCACGCACATCGGCGACGGCGCCTTCGCCAACTGCGAGCGGCTTACGGAGATCGCCCTGCCGGACAGCGTGTCCGAGGTGGGCGCCAACCCGTTCATGGGCTCGCCCACGCGCATCGCCCTCTCGCCGGACCACCCGCACCTGGGCCTCATGGACGGCATCCTGTTCCACAGGACGCACCAGCGGCTCATCTCCTACCCCTACGGCGCCGATGGCGGGGAGTGCAACGTGCCCCCCGGCATCCGGGACGTGGGCGCGGAGGCGTTCGCGGGGTGCGCGGCGCTGTCCTACGTGACCCTGCCCGCGGGGCTGGTGTCCGTGGGGGACCGGGCGTTCGCCGGGTGCTGGCGCCTGCTGTCCGTGCTGCTGCCCCAGGGGCTGCTCTCCATCGGCGACGGCGCGTTCGCCGGCTGCCGCAACCTGACCACCTGCGACATCCCCTCCAGCGTGCAGCGCGTCGGCGTGAACGCCTTCGCGGAGTGCGCCCTGCTGCCGGAGGCGGTGACGCGGAAGGCGGGCTGACGGGCAGGCCGATTCCCTGCCGCCAGACGGAAAAGGCACAACGAACCAACATAAAAACGCGCCCCCTCCGGCCGTGCTGCCGCAGGGGGCGCGCCTTGTCCCGGCCTGGGCCGCTACGCCAGCGCGACGTACACGTCCATGACCTCCGCGCCGTCCCGCGCGGTGACGCGCTCGAAGCACTCGATGCCCTCCCCGCCCCCGGCTGGCCTGTGCCCGTTGACGCGCATCCAGTCCATGAGGGTGCGGTACGCGCCGGGGATGAGGGTGAACGGCGCGCGGAACGGGTCGCGGATCGTGATGGCGGCGTACTCCCCCGCGGGCTGGCGCAGAACGGGCAGGCCGCCGTCCTTCACAGCAAATCCTTCCGGCAGCACGCACGCCGCCGCGTAGCCGTGCATGCCGTACACGCTCATCTGCTCCGGGGAGACGTGCGGGAAGTCCCACCCGATGAGGTCCGGCTGCGCGATGCCCTGGCCCGCCGCCCACTTGCGCACGCGGTCCAGCGCGTCGTCCTCGGGCTGGGCGCTCACCACCGCGTAGCGCACGTAGCTGAAACCGTCCAGTTTCCGGACGCCGATGCCGGAGTACGCCTCGCTGAACACGCCCATGTCCTCCCTGAACATCTGGTCCATCGTGCAGAAGAAAACGCCGCAGAGCTCCGCCGCCTTGTCCATCTCCGGCAGCGCCTCGCCGGTCTCCCACTTCGAGACCGCCTGGCGGGACACGCCCAGCCGCTCGGCGAGGGCCTCCTGGGTCATGCCCGGGCGCAGCCTCCTGAGGTACTGCAGGTTTTGCGCGAACCGCATCGCCCATCCTCCTTTCGTCGATGCCGCCATGATACGCCCGCGCCCCGGCGCGTTCCACCACCCCGCGGGGGTTCTTTCGGCGGGTTTGGCAACCGGGGGTTGCGCGGGCGATGTCCTGCAGTGTCGCGTGAAGCCGGGGCGCGTCACGCCGTACGCGCGGTAGCCTGGTGCGGGACTCCGCGCGGGAGGGCATGGCGCATGGCGAGGGTCAACTACGTCCGGGAATGCAGGGCGTTCCAGAGATTTGCCTGCGGGAAGGGGCTGACGGCCAACGAGGTCGTGCTGTGGCACGCGCTGTTCGAGCTGTTCAACCTCGAGGCGCGCGGCGGGGACTGGCCGGACGGCTTCGTGCCGCTGACCAACGCGCGGGTGCTGTCGCTGACGACCTTCGGCAGCGGCGACAGCGGGTGCGAGACGCTGCGCCGCGCGCGCGAGCGGCTGGCGCGCCACGGGCTCATCCGCTACCGCCGGGGCCGCCGGCAGCAAACCCCGCCCGCCTACGCGCTGGTGTACTTCCATGCGGATACGGGGGACGCGCCGGACGCGCATTGCGAGACGCACTCGGATGCGCCCGCGCCTACCACTTCGTCGCCCCGGGATCCCAGGCGGGGCAACGGGAATCCGGCCGAGGAAGGCAGCCGGGCAGGGGAAGCGTTGGGCAAGCCGTTGGGCGATACCATGGGCAACCCGCAGGGCAGCCCGTTGGACATACCTATAAACCTAAAGGGAAACCAAGACCCAAACCCCGTGGTCCACACACATCCTCCAGGGGAGAGGCGCTGCGGGGAGGCGGCCGCCGCGCCCCCGGGGGATTTTCCGGACGAGGGCGGGGGCGCGTTCGACGCGGCGTGGCGGACCAGCGCGAAGGCGCGCGGCGCGGTCGCCCAGCGGCTCATCGGCCGCTACGAGGGCCTCATGGACGCGCGGGACGCCTGGGGCAGCCTGTGCGAGCTCATGGAGGGCGGCATGCCCCCGGAGCGCATCCTTCGCGAGATGCCCACCCGCCCCACGATGAACCGCCTCGTCGCCCGGCTGCGCGCGCTGGCGCTGTGCGGGGAGGGGACGGGATAGCCGCGCGCCCCCGGCCCGCGGCCTGCGCCCGCGTGGTATAATGCGCCTGACAACACGCCGCGTCGCCGCGCATCCGGCGCCCCGCGCACACCATAGGCGGCGGGCGCCCGCCGTCATCCAAAAGGAGCATCCCATGACGCAGTCCCCCCGCATGCCCCTGCTCTTCCTGGGCCACGGCTCGCCCATCAACGCGCTGGAGGACAACCCCTGGACCCGCGCCTGGGAGGGCCTGGGGCGGGACCTGCCGCGCCCCAAGGCCGTGCTGTGCGTGTCGGCGCACTTCGTCACGCGCGGGCTTTTCGCGGTGGACGTTCCCCGGCCGGAGACCATCCACGACTTCTACGGCTTCCCGCGGGAATTGTACGAAATCCGCTACCCCGCCCCGGGCGCGCCGGACCTGGCCAGAAGGACAGTCGAGCTGCTGGGCGGCAAGGCGGCGACGACGGGCGAGTGGGGGCAGGACCACGGCGCGAGGAGCGTGCTGCGGCGGATTTACCCCCAGGCCGATATCCCCGTGGTGCAACTGAGCCTCGACCTGCGCCTGCCCGCGAGGGAGCAGATGGACGTGGGCCGCGCGCTCGCGCCGCT
>DATHTQ010000307.1:0-3178 GCA_035463055.1 Candidatus Limnocylindria bacterium | reverse complement strand
GATTTTCCTCATGAGAAATTTGTGCAGCAAGCTCTGGAAAAGCACTTCTCTGCCTTGGACTATGTCTTTATGAAGGAAGGAAACTCTGACCTGGTTTGCCTGAACAACCAAGGTCGTGATAAGTGGGTTATCGAGGCTAAGGGAAAAACTACAGAAATCGGATTGGACTTCCGCACAGGTTTGGGTCAGCTAGTGCAAGGGATACGGGAACGTGGCGTGAATTATGCCCTTGCCATGCCAGACATCCCGCAGTTTGCCGCACAGACAAAGAAGCTCGCCCCTTGGCTGCGGGAGGTCCTCAATCTTCACTTGATTTTCATCAATGAGGTCGGGCAGCTCCGCTTTGTATCCCCTGAGGATAACTATTAAGTATAAATTGATTTTGAACTGTGTCGGTCAATAGCAATTACCCCAGCCGCATCCCTACAGCTCGGTATACTTTTTCGCGCTGCCGAAGCTCTTTTCCACAGGATATTTCCGCCTGTTCTTTTCCAGCTTGTCCCGGACGGCGTTTTCCAGGTCGATGTGCATGCCGTGGCTCAGGCTGACGAGGTACATATAGACGTCCGCGATCTCGTCCGCGACCCGCTGCGTATCCCCGCGCTCGGCCATGCCCTTGATTTCCTCATCGGTTTTCCACTGGAAGCATTCCATCAGCTCCCCCACCTCGGCGCCGATGCCGATGAGCAGGTTCCTGGGCGAATGGAACTGCTCCCAGTCGCGTTCCCGGATGAAGTCGATGATCTGGTCATTCAGCATATCAATTCCTGCCTCGCTTTCATCGCTTACCAGACAGTACCATGATTTCCAATCCAATGGAACTTCCCTGTATCCATCAGGGGAAAAACGTGACGGAATGCCAAATGCCCCCGCGCACGCCCGGAACGGGATGCGCGGGGGCATTTTGTGCGGGACCCATCACAGGGCCGAAGCGCCTCAGCTCCTGAACTTGTTGATGGACAGGCACCAGTCGTCGTAGATTTCCTTTTCCGTCTTTCCGAAGACGGCCTCGTAACCGCCCTTGCCGGACGCATACTCCAGCACCTTGTCCCAGCCGTAGGCGCGGTCCAGGTACTCGATGTACTTGTAGGAAAAGGCGTAGCCGTTCATGTTCCCGAACGCGAGGCCGTTCTCCGTATGCATGTCCGTGATGGTCGGGGCGCGCATCTGCAGGAACTCCGCCTCGTCCGGCTTCTGCCCGGCGAGGTAGGTCGCCAGCCCGTTGTCCCAGAAGTAGGACAGGCGCGGGTTCACCCGGTTGACGAGGGCGTGCACGTACTCGTGCAGCGCCGCCTGCAGGATGGAGTCGTGCGTGTGGACGCGCACGGGCGTGTAGGGCGAGACGAGCATGACGTTCCCGTTGTGGCTGTCGCCGATGTGCCAGGCCGGCGCGACGATGAGCGTGGCCAGCCCCGCCTCGCGGATGGCGAGTTGCCACTGCGTGTGGTAGATGTAGACGTCCGTGACCCCCGCGGACTCCACGCCCATGGAGGCGCGCAGGGCGGCGCCCTCGCGCTCCAGCAGCTCGAACACCTCCGCCGCGCCCTGTTCGTCCTTCTGCTGGTAATGCACGGTGACCGCGCTCCCGCGCATCGCGCGGCTGCCCAGCGGCGACACGAAGAACACCGGCAGCGTCTGCACGACGAGCAGGACCACGACAATGGCGGCGATGCGCATGATTTTCTTCCCCTTGGCCTTCTTCACTGTTCTTCCCAACCTTCGTCCCATGATGGCCGCGCGGCCCGCCCCGCAGGGGTTTCCGGGGCCCGCGGCGCGGATCCGCCGTACATATATAGCATATTTCCGGGGCATATTCCGTGTTTGCAGGCCCGGCGCGCGTTATCCGATGGGACGGATTTCGCCCACACCTTCGCCGGGCGTCCCGGATGCGGGGAGCGGGGCGTCCGCATCCGCGTCCTGCGCGTCGGCCAGCGCGGCGCGGCCCGCCAGCACGTCGGTTTTCAGGATGCGCCGCATCCTCTCCGGCTCCTCGAACAGGGGGCTGTGGGCGGAGTCCAGGAAGGTGTAGAAGCCCTTCACGGGCGCGCGCAGCATCCCGAAGTACTCCCTTGCCAGGGGATAGCTCACGGTGTAGTCGTGGACGCCGTGGATGAAGTAGGCGGGGACGTCCAACCCGCGCACCTCCCGGGTCAGGTCCCTTTCCACCAGCTTGCACCACAGGTTCGCGTCCCTGGTCGTGAAGAACTTGCCCCGCAGCACGTTGAGCCTCTCCCGCAGGGTGTACTCGCGGCACAGCATGATGGGCCCCACCACGCCGCGGACGACGGAGCGCATCCCGCGGGTCGTGCCGACGCCGAGCCGGTGCATCGGCGCGTCGCGCATGGCATAGTAGGACGGTGTATTGAGCTCGGTGACCGCGTACCTGTGCAGTTTGCGCAGCGTTTTCCGGTCCCCGGCCTTTTCGAGCTGCCCGGCCATGTATGCGTACGCCAGCTTTTCCGACGCGAGCTGGAAGGAGATTTGGGCGACGCCGACGTAGGCCTTGTACAGCTCCGGCGCGCGCGCCGCCGCCTGGATGCCGGTGAACGTCCCGCCCGAATGGGCCATGAGGTAGATCTTTTCCTGCCCGAACCGTTTGCGCAGGTACCGGGTGACTTCGATCGTATCCGCGACCAGCTGTTCGAACGTCATCGTCTCCAGGGGGATGCCCGGGCGGTAGGAGAGCCCGGCGCCGCGCTGCTCCCACCAGCAGACGACGAAATCGTCCTCGAGGGCATCGGGATACCTGCGGCTGACCGCATACTCGGGCATGCCCGGGCCGCCGTGCAGGAAGAGGAGCACGGGGTTCGCGGCGTCCCTGCCCCGGATGAACATGCCCTGCTCCACCCCGGTGACCTTGACATGGACTTTCTCGGAGATGCTTCCCGCGAGCGGCTTGCCGCTGGCGTCCAGGAAAGGCCTCGGCTTTCCGGAGCCGCGGGCCATCCACACCGCCCCCAGGAGGACGGCGGCGCAGGGGAGCAGGACCACCAGCAAAACCGGCATCGTTCGCACGACCTTTCGCGGCGGGAATGGGGGAGGCGCGGGGCCGCCGTCCATATATAGCATACTTGCCAGGGTTATCCGGCGTTTGCGGGCCGGGCGGCCCATTCCTGTGGGACGTGAATTGCCCGCCTCGTCCGCACGGCGTCCCGGAAGCGGGGCGGGGCGCATCCGT
>DATHTQ010000306.1:0-2001 GCA_035463055.1 Candidatus Limnocylindria bacterium | reverse complement strand
ATCCACGCCTGCCCGGCGGGAACTTTCTTCAAGCCCTCGGTCGGCCGGCAGTACGCATACACCCAGGCTTTCACCTTCCCAAACGTATCCGTTTCGGCTTCCTCCAGCCGTCTCTCGTACAGCCGGTTGTCCACGCCCTCGTAGCCGTCCACGAGCTTCAGGCACCGCTCGCTTACGCGCCAGGCTTCGCCGCGCACAGACCCATCCGGGTCCGGCGCGATGCCCGGGAACGGGCCCAGGTCGTACATTGAGTACCCGTCCAGCCGCGCCTCCCCCAGGAATTCCGACCGCATCATCCGCAGGATGGTGTTCGCCCGCCCGTTGCGCATCAGGGTGCCGTAGACGAAAAGGACGTCCTTCACATCGACCACCCGCCCTCGTGCCGGTTGAACCAAGGGGTGCAGATTTCCACGTCCTTCGTGTACTCCTTCGCCGCCTCCAGGTGGTGCTGCATCGTCGATCCCGTCAGGCTGACGAGGACCAGCTTCATGTTCCTGCCCGCGTACGCCTCCTTCGCCAGCAGGCGCGGACCCTCCAGCCTGTCGGCGCAGCCTTCCAGTTCCCAGGGCGATGCCAGCGTGGTCTCGGGGCAGCCCGCCGCGCGGCATGCGGCGACGGTCTTCCCATCCTCCAGCGCGTACACCGCGCCCATCAGCATCATGTCCTCCAGGACCCTGTTTGTGCAGATCCAGTGCCCGAGCATCTCCCCCGCCTGGCGCAGGCCCGAGGGCCGCTCGATGACGAGGCGGCCGCACCCATTCTCATACAGCCGCATTACGTGGTGGACCAGGATTCCTCCGTCGTTGGGGTGGCTTGTGCCGAGGATGCCGATCGCGGTGCAGGTGGCCATCCGTGTTCCTCCCTTGTGATGATGGCCTATTATCCCATGGTACAGGCGTTTTCCGGGGAAGGTGACCTTCCGTCTTTTCGGCACAAGGTGTGCGCTGGCTGCCGGATGACATAAATCAACGGCGGGACGCATGCCCCGCCGCCTGCCCCTGTTACCGATTGCACCCTATTGATACGGCTCCAGCGGCTCCACCGCCACGACGCGCTCCAGCGGGACCGTTTCGCGCGACCCCTCCAGCCGCACGTTTCGCATATCCCAGTTCCTCAGGTCAAGCCTGCCTTCCATTGTATCGACTTTCCCGCCCTCCCAGGCGTAGGTGACGCGGCACCGGATGCCCCGCTTGGCGGCGTACAGCAGCCAGTTAGCCCGGGAGCCTTCCAGGACGTCCGATTCCTGCCGGTACTCCACCCGGCCGTTTTCCTCTTCAGACAGCCCAGCCCCCGGCATGGACTGGCGCAGGATGCTCCGTGCGTACCCGCTGAGCTGCCCCCGGACCGCCCCGGCCAGGTACCGGGCGATTTCCTCCAGCATCGTGCCCTCGGCCAGGCGCGGGAACCCCGCGGCCAGCGCGTACGCCTCGGTCAGGTTCAGCGGCAGCAGCACCGGGTGCACCGTGGAATTGTAGGAAATGTTTCGCCCTTCCTGGACGCGCCGTATCCGGATGCGCATGCCCAGCACCTCCCAGCCGTCCATGAGCGCGCTGAGGTCGCCGCGAAGCGTCCGGGAGCTGGTCAGGTAGCGGTCCTCGAGGTCCGTCATCGTGCGCGGCGTCTGCAGGAACTTCAGCATGTCCAGCCGCCGCTGGGTCATGTCCGGGATGTCCAGCGGCAGCGCGTCCGGGTCCACAGGTACGCCGCGGCGCTCGCGCAGGTGCCGCAGGAAGCCGCGCAGCGCCGCCGCGGCGCGCCCCTTTTCCCGGCTGGCCCACGCGCGTATGACGTCGCCGCACAGCGCCTCCAGCGCCTGCGCCCCGTCCCTGCGCGACAGCGCCGCCAGCGTGAACCTACCCGGGTTCCCGGTTTCGCGTGCCGCCTCCGCAAGCTTTTCCAGCGTCTCCGGCCGGTCCGTCCCCTGCTCCCGCAGGAACTGCTCGATGAGCGCGTCCAGGTCCGGGCGCACTGCCCTGTCCGCCATGGCATCCACCCCGATCA
>DATHTQ010000305.1:0-7799 GCA_035463055.1 Candidatus Limnocylindria bacterium | reverse complement strand
GGACATCTTGAAGGACGTGGTCGCCAAGGGTACGGGCCGGAGCGCCCGGATCCAGGGGCAGACAGTCGCCGGGAAAACGGGCACCAACTCCGACCAGAAGGGCGTGTTCTTCGCCGGCATGACGGGGTGGTATTCCGCCGCGGTGTGGATCGGGCACGACAACTACAAGGCGCTCTCCAGCCGCACGACGGGAGGCAATTCCGCCGCGAAGCTGTGGTCGGCGTTCATGGAGCGCGTCCACCGGGACCTGGGCCTCCAGGACCGGGACATCCTCCAGGGCAGCGCGGAGAGCTACGGCCTGACCCGGGTCACGACCTGCGGCGTTTCCGGGCAATTGGCGACGGACGCCTGCCGGGAGGACGCGATGGGATACAAGGTGGTGACGGACTACGTCGCCAGCGAGTCCGCGCCCAAGGTGTACTGCCAGATGCATCACCAGACGACCGTCTGCACCGAGAGCGGCATGGTCGCGGGGCCTTACTGCCCGCTGCACTCCCTCGCCACGCGCGGCATCCTGCTGCTGCCCCCCGGCCACCCGCTGGAAATCTTCGCGGGCAGCCGCTACTCGAACGTGCTGTCGGAGTACCTGGGCAGCTATTCCACCATCCGGTTCACGGGCAACCAGAACGCCAACCAGGCGCTCGTGTCTGCGCAGACCTGCACCCTGCACCGCTCCCCGGGGGACCAGGGGCAATCCATCGTGCAGAACACCCTGCTGCCCGACGCGCAGGCGCTGCTCACCCAGGCAAGCAACCAGCTGGCCGGCCTGCCCCCCGGCTCCGCGCAGTACGAGCTGCTGCTGTCGGCCATCAACGGCCTCAACTCCGTCATGGGGAATAACCCGACGCTGGAGGCGCTGGCGAGCGCGATGGGCCAGCTGACCCAGGCCATGGCGGCCGCGCAGTAGGGGGAAGAGAAGCTTTGGGATCGTTCAGGAGCAAGTTCATCGGGGACCGTTCCTTCTACAAGGCGGTCCTCGCCATCGCGGTACCCGTCGTCATCCAGAACAGCGTGACCAGCTCGGTCAACCTGCTGGACAACATCATGGTCGGCCAATTGGGGACCGCGCAGATGTCGGGCGTGGCCATCGCCAACCAGCTCTCCTTCATCTTCTACCTGTGCGTCTTCGGCGGGCTCGCGGGCCCGGGCATCTTTTCCGCGCAGTTCTACGGCGCTAAGGACATGAACGGCCTGAGGGACTGCTTCCGCATCAAGGTCTGGCTGTCCATCATCCTCTCCGCGCTGGGCGCCATGGTCCTGCTGCTGTGGCAGGAGCCGGTGGTGCGCCTGTTCCTCCAGGGCGAGGGCGACCCGGCGCAGGCGCGGGAAATCCTGGGCCATGCCCGCAACTACATGACCCTGATGCTGCCCGGGTTCCTGCCGTTCGCGCTGTCCATGAGCTACGCGACGACGCTGCGGGAGACCGGGGAGACGATGCTGCCGATGAAGGCGGGCATCGTAGCGGTGCTCTCCAACCTGGCGGGCAACTGGCTGCTCATCTTCGGGAACCTCGGCTTCCCGGCGCTGGGCGTGCGCGGCGCGGCGGTCGCGACGGTGTTCTCCCGCCTGGTCGAGCTAGGCATCCTGCTGTACGCAGTGGCGCGGGCGGAGCGGCTCGCGTTCATGAAGGGCGTCTGGCGCACGCTGCGGGTGCCGCGCGCCCTGCTCGCGCGGGTCGCGGCCAAGGGCTCGCCGCTGCTCATCAACGAGGCGATGTGGTCGCTGGGGATCACGACGGTCAACCAGATCTATTCCGTGCGGGCCCTGCTGGTGCTCAGCGCCCTGTCCATCTCCTCGACCGTCGGCAACCTGATCAACGTGTTCTTCCTGAGCATCGGCAACGCCGTCGCCGTGATGGTCGGCCACTCGCTGGGCGCAGGCAACATGGAGAAGGCGCGCGAGGATATGCGCAGGCTGATCTTCCTCGCCTTCTCGGTATGCCTCGCGGTCGGGCTGGCCGTGGCCGCCCTGTCCCCGCTGTTCCCGAGGCTTTACAACATCGGGGACGACGCCCGCGCGCTGGCCGCCCGGTTCATCCTCATCAGCTCCCTGATGATGCCGGTGTTCGCGATACAGCACTGCTGCTATTTCGTCCTGCGCTCCGGCGGCTCGACCATCGTCACGTTCCTGTACGACAGCGCGTTCACCTGGGTCATCCTGATCCCGGTGACCTACGCGCTGGCGCACTTCACGGCCGTCCCGATCGTCGCGCTGTTCGCGCTGTCCCAGGCAACCAACCTGCTCAAGGCCGCGTCCGGGCTGCTGCTGGTGCGCACGGGCATCTGGCAAAGGAACCTGACCGCCCGGGCGGACAAGGCGCTGCTCCAGGCCCAGGGCTGAGGCGCCCGGCCTTGCAGGATACACAGGGCAAGAAAAAAGTACGGAGGGGAACATGCTGAACTTCGACCTCTACACGCCCGCCCGCATCGTCTTCGGGCGCGATACCCAGCACCGCATCGGCGAGCTGGTCAAGCCCTACTCCCAGAAGGTGCTGCTGCACTACGGCGGCGGCAGCATCAGGAAGAGCGGGCTGTACGACCAGGTCACGAAGTCCCTCCGCGACAGCGGGGTGGAGTACGTCGAGCTGGGCGGCGTCGTGCCCAACCCGCGCCTGACCCTCGTGCACGAGGGCATCCGCCTGTGCCGCGAGCACGGCCTGGGGCTGGTCCTCGCGGTCGGGGGCGGCAGCGCCATCGACTCGGCCAAGGCCATCGCGATGGGCGTGTACCAAGAGGGCGACGTGTGGGAGCTGTACGAGTCCGGCGAACCGATTGAAAAGGCGCTGCCGGTCGCCGTCGTGCTGACCATCCCCGCCGCGGGCAGCGAGTCCAGCGGCGACACGGTCATCACCAACGAGGAGAAGGGCCGCAAGTTCGGCTACGGCAGCCCGAAGCTGCGCCCGGTGGTGGGCGTGGTGAACCCGGAGCTGTTCTTCACCCTGCCGAAGAACCAGGTGGCCAACGGCGTGGCGGACATGATGAGCCACATCTTCGAGCGCTATTTCACCAACACCACCCACACCGACCTGACCGACGCGCTGTGTGAGGCGACGCTGCGCGTCATCATCGCCAACGCCCCGCGCCTGCTGGACAACCCGGAGGATTACGACGCCTGGGCCGAGATCGGGTTCGCGGGCACCGTGGCCCACAACGGCCTGCTGGGCATGGGACGGAGCCAGGACTGGGCATGCCACAAGATGGAGCACGAGCTCAGCGCGGCCTACGACGTGGCCCACGGCGCGGGGCTGGCCGTACTGACCCCGGCGTGGATGACCTACGTGTACAAGGACAACCCCGACATGTTCGCGCAGTTCGCGCTCAACGTCATGGGCGTGGGCAAGGGGCTTCGGGACAAGGAGGAACTGGTCCTGGAGGGCATCGAGCGGCTCCGGCAGTTCTTCCGGCGCATGGGCCTGCCCCAGACGCTGGGGGAGCTGGGCATCGGGGAGGACAGGCTGGAGGAGATGGCGCAGAAGTCGACGGGATTCCGCTTCGGCGGCGAGTTTGAGCTGGGCGGCCTGAAGAAGCTGCGCTGGCAGGACGTGCTGGCCATCTACAACCTCGCGAAATAACGGCATCCGACACCTTTGCCATGGATGTCCGGTACGGGGCGCGAGAGCGCCCCGTACCGCGTTTTCATGAGGGTTTTACGGGCTTCCGGGGACCCCGGCCGTGTTGACAAGTGAAGGCTGGTCGCATATAATCCGCCTTGTACATTAACAAGATTCGATGCTGAAACGGTTCGGGCGCTGTCATGGTTGACCACCCTTGCGCGTACCATGCGCGGCGCATATCGCGGGCCACGGAGGGACGCATTTGAGCGAAGGGCACGAGATCCTCGTCCGGATGGAGGGCATAGACAAGGCCTTCCCGGGCGTCCGCGCGCTGAGCGGGGCGCGCTTCGAGCTGCGCGGCGGCGAGGTGCACGCCCTGGTGGGCGAAAACGGCGCGGGCAAGTCGACCCTCATGAAGGTGCTGACCGGCATCTACCAGAAGGACGCCGGGCGCGTCGAAGTCATGGGGCGCGAGGTCAACGTCCATTCCGCGCGCGAGGCCCAGGCGCTGGGGATCTCCGTCATCCACCAGGAACTTAACCTCATGAAGGACCTGACCATCGCCGAGAACATCTACATCGGCCGTGAGCCCAAAAGCGGCTTCATGCTCGACAAGCGCAGGCAGAACGCGCTGACGCGCGAGCTGCTGGCGTCGCTGCGCATCGACCTGGACCCCGAGACCCCGGTCAAAAGCCTGACCGTCGCCAAGCAGCAGATGGTCGAGATCGCCAAGGCGCTCTCGTTCCCCGACACGCGCATCATGATCATGGACGAGCCGACCGCGGCGCTGACCGACTCCGAGATCGAGGACCTGTTCCGCTTCATCCGCGCGCTCAAGCAAAGGGGCGCGGGCATCGTATACATCTCCCACCGCATGGACGAGCTCAAGCGCATCTCCGACCGCATCACGGTCATGCGCGACGGCCAGTACGTCGGCACCGTCAACACCAACGAGACGACGCTGGGCGCCATCATCGGCATGATGGTGGGCCGCGTCATCTACGAGCAGCCCAAGACCCATTCCGCCGTCCCCGCGGACGCGCCGGTGGTGCTGGAGGTCAGGAACCTGTTCTCCACCCAGGTATTCGGCGCGTCCTTCACGCTGCGGCGCGGCGAGATCCTGGGCATCGCGGGCCTCATGGGCGCGGGGCGCACCGAGCTTGCCCGCCTCATCAGCGGGGCGGACCGCAAGATCAGCGGCGACATCCTCATCCACGGCAGGCCCGCGGACGTGTCGTCCCCCCGCGCGGCGGTGCGCTCCGGGATCGGCTACCTGTCGGAGGACCGCAAGCAGTTCGGGCTGTGCCTGGGGATGTCGGTTGCCAACAACGTCGCGCTCTCCTCGCTGGACAGCTTCTGCAACGGCCCCGTCGTGGACGACCGCGCCATCCGCAAGGTGGCGGGCGAGTACCGCGAGCGCATGGACATCCGCACGCCCTCCGTGGACACGCAGGCCATCAGCCTGTCGGGCGGGAACCAGCAGAAGGTCGTCATCTCCAAGTGGCTCGTGCGCGACTGCGACGTCCTCATCTTCGACGAGCCGACCCGCGGCATCGACGTCGGCGCCAAGAGCGAAATCTACAAGCTCATGGCCGCGCTGGCCGAGGCGGGCAAGTCCATCATCATGATATCGTCCGAGCTGCCGGAGCTGCTGCGCATGTCGGACCGCATCGCGGTCATGTGCGAGGGCGAGATCACGGGGATCCTGGGCATCGAAGAGGCGACGCAGGAGAAGGTCATGATGCTTGCGACGCCCGGCGCGAGAGTGAGGGAATAGGGATGGAGACCAGGGAAGCCCGGAGGAAACTGGACCTGCAGCGGCTGTTCGCGCCCGCTGCGCTGGTCATCCTGTACATTTTCTTCGCGCTGGTGGGGCGCAACTTCTTCAGCCGCGACACCGCCATCCAGATCCTCGAGTCGTCCTACTACATCGGCCTGATGGCCATCGGCGTCACCTTCGTCATCATCACCGGGGGCATCGACCTGTCCATCGGCACGGTCATGATGTGCTCCGCGCTCATCGGGGGCGTCGCCTATACCAACTGGGGCTTCCCCTTCTGGCTCGCGCTGTGCGTGGTCCCGCTGGTCGGCCTCGCGTTCGGCACGCTCAACGGGTTCATGGTCGCCAAGTGGAAGCTGCCGCCGTTCATCGCGACGCTGGGCACGATGATGGTCTCCCAGGGCCTGGGCTCCATCATCAGCGGCGTGCGCACGATGTACTACCCGACCATCGGCGGCAGGGACGAGTGGTTCCGCACCTGGTTCTTCCGCGCGGGCGGCTTCCCCATCGGCGCGGTGTACCTGATTGTCGCGTTCGCCGTGGGTATGTTCCTGCTGAACCGCACCCGCTTCGGGCGCTACGACTTCGCCATTGGCTCCAACCAGGAGGCGGCCCGTCTGTCCGGCGTGGACGTGGACCGCTGGAAGATCCTGATCTACGCGACCTGCGGCCTGTTCGCGGGCCTGGCGGGCATCTTCTACGGCGCGGCGTATACGACCATCATCCCGGGCAAGGGCAACGGCGAGGAGCTCAACGCCATCGCCGCAGTCGTCATCGGGGGCACGTCCATGTCGGGCGGCTCCGGCACGATGTCGGGCACGCTCATCGGCGTGCTCATCATGTCCACGCTCAAGCGCGGCCTCTCCTCAGTGGGCCTGCAGGCCCACTGGCAGACCTTCTTCACCGGGTTCGTGGTCATCGGCGCGGTGCTGCTGGACAACGCCCGCAACAACGCAGCCATCAAGGCAAAGACCCGCGCCGTGGCCGCCAAGGCCGCCCAGCGCAGGCAGGGGCAGGGCCCGGGCGGGCCTGCCTGACGAAAACCGCACTTTAAGCGCACGTCGCTTAAAAATAAAGGAGGATTCACCATGAGGAAAATCCTGGCCCTCGTCCTGGCGTCCGTGCTCCTGCTGTCGGTCACCGTGATGGCCGCGGCAACCGCCAAGCCCTACATCTCCGTCATCTCCAAGGGCGAGCAGCACGCGTTCTGGCAGGCGGTCCGCAAGGGCGCCAACGACGCCGCCGAGCAGTACGGCGTCGAGATGTACTACTACGGCCCGCCCAGCGAGGCGGACATCCAGCTGCAGGTCGAAGCCATCAACGGCGAGATCGCCAAGCGGCCCGTCGCCTTCGCGCTCGCCGCGCTGTCCACCGAGTCGGTCATGACCCAGCTGGCCGAGCTGCGCGACAAGGGCATCCCGGTCATCGGGTTCGACTCCGGCGTGCCCAACGCCCCCGAGGGCGCCATCAAGGCGACCGCCTCGACCAACAACAAGAACGCCGCCGCCCTGGCCGCGACCAAGATCATGGAGGTCCCGGGCTTCGCCGACAAGCTTGCCGCCGCCACGCCCGAGAGGCCCGTCGTGATCGCCGTCCTCTCGCAGGACGCGACCAGCGAGTCCGTCACCGGCCGCACCACCGGCTTCGTCGAGAAGATGACCGAGCTGGCCGCCCCCTACGGCACCGTCGCGGTCCGCGGGCATGACCTGTGGGCGACCCGGAACGTCCAGAACCCGTCCATCATCATCCACGTCGAGATTTCCGCGACCCCCGAGATCGTGGACGTGACCAACGCCGCCAACTCCGTCCTCAACACCGAGAACCTGATCGCCGTGTTCCTCTCCAACGAAGGCACGGTCAACGGCCTCCTGGCCGCCACCAACCAGGGCACCGACCTCGCGGACGGCGCGCGCTTCGCCGACCTGGTCGTCGCGGGCTTCGACGCGGGCACCCCGCAGAAGAACGCCGTGCGGCAGGGCTGGTTCGTCGGCTCCGTGACCCAGGACCCGTACCGCATCGGCTACCTCGCCGTCGAGCTGGCCTACAAGGCCTCCCAGGGTGAGGAAGTCGCCGACGTCGACACCGGCGCCCAGTGGTACACCGCCGAGAACATCGACGAGCCCAACATCGCCCTGCTCGTGTACGACTAATACCTTTCGTCCTGGCCAGGCCGGGCGTCCGCGGGCCTAACCGCCGGGCGCCCGGCTTTCATTTCGGGAAAAAGATCCGGCTGAAGCGTGCAGGATATCCCGGTGCGAAAGGCCCGTGCGGAGGCTCGCGCCGCCCGTCTTTCGCCCGCGGCTTCCTTGAAGCGGCGGGTTTTTTGTGGTAGCATCGGCCTATCGGATAAAGGCGGCGGGCGCATCCTTCGCCCGCCTGGGGAGGGAATATGGAGTACCCGAAAATCGGCATCCGGCCGGTCATAGACGGACGCTGGGGCGGCGTGCGCGAGAGCCTTGAGGGGCA
>DATHTQ010000304.1:0-5183 GCA_035463055.1 Candidatus Limnocylindria bacterium | reverse complement strand
CCGAACACGCGCAGCGAGGCGTCCACGTACACCAGCACGGACGACGGAGGCGCTTCCTCGCTGGCAATGCTTCCGGTGGACGCGCGCCAGCATACGGTCGCCGCCAGCGGCAGGGACGTCTCAGGCTCGTAAACCTTGGTATAGCCCCGGGGTTCCTGGGCGGCGTGGGCCGTCGGCACCAGCGCGGACGCCAGCAGCGCGGCGGCCAGCATCCGCTTCCCCCGCCATGTGCGTGTATGGTTGAATGCGTGCTTCATATGCGTACCCCTCATTCCGTTATCTGCCGCGCCGCGCGCGTACTCCGGTTCCACTCACGGCGATTATACCGCATCCCGGTGTCGGCATCCGCTTTCCCTTGGAAATCTCCGTCACGTGGCAAAGGGTACATTCCATACAAATTGCAGTGGCAGCGGGAGGACATGGGGATGAGCCTGGACGAATACGGAAAGAAGCGGGATTTCGATAAAACCGACGAGCCGAAGCCAATGAAGGCGCGGAAGAAGCGGAGGGGGCTGCGGTTCGTCGTCCAGAAGCACGACGCCTCGCGGCTGCACTACGACTTCCGGCTCGAGCACGATGGAGTGCTGCTCTCCTGGGCCGTGCCCAAGGGGCCTTCCTTCAACCCCAAGGACAAGCGGCTTGCCGTGCAGGTGGAGGACCATCCCTACGCGTACCGCAACTTCGAGGGGACCATCACCGCGGGTGAGTACGGCGCAGGAACCGTGATGCTGTGGGACGAGGGCACCTGGGAGCCGGAGGGCGACGCGCAGGAAATGCTGGAGAAGGGCAGCCTCAAGTTCACCCTGGAAGGGGAGAGGCTCAAGGGACGCTGGGCGCTGGTCCGCATGAAGACGAGGGACGCGGACGGCAAGAACTGGCTGCTGCTCAAGGAAAGGGATGATTTCGCCCTTACAGACGGCGGCATATCCTCGTTCGAGACCAGCGTGCGGTCCGGACGCACGATGGAGGAAATCGGCGGCCGAAGGGCTGAGAAGAAAGCAAAAACTCGCGCGGAGAAAACCGAAGCCAGCGCGAAAAAAGCA
The DNA here is from genome assembly GCA_035463055.1 of Candidatus Limnocylindria bacterium. GTDB lineage: Bacteria > Bacillota > Clostridia > Christensenellales > Aristaeellaceae > UBA6115. The sequence goes on along the minus strand of DATHTQ010000304.1, from coordinate 4,140 downwards.
AAACAATCCAGTCCCCCCCAAGAAAGCAAAACCGCCGCCCGAACAAGAAAAGCCGGCAAGGCAGAGTCCTCTGATAGGAAAGACGACGAGCCGCTGGAACTCACCAGCCCGGAAAAGGAGATGTATCCGGGCGTAACCAAAAAGGACGTATACGAGTACTACCGCCGCATTGCCCCGCGCATGATGCCCTACGTGCAGGGCCGGTTGGCAAGCCTCGTCCGGTGCCCCGGCGGTACGGGAGAAGGATGCTTTTACCAAAAGCACTTAAAGGAGAACGCCCCGGGCATCGGCGTCCAGGAAATCCGGGAGGCGGACGGAGGCCCGGACGAATATCTGCGCGTGGACAGCGAGGCGGGGCTGCTCAGCGCGGCGCAGCTCAACGCCGTCGAGTTCCACGTCTGGGGCTCTCCTGCCGATGACCTGGAAAACGCCAACATGATCACGTTCGACCTGGACCCGGACGAGGGCCTGGACGTTCGCGCCCTGCGCAGGGGCCTGAAAGACCTAAAAAGCATCCTGGACGAAATAGGCCTGGCCAGCTTCCTCAAGACCAGCGGCTCCAAGGGGTACCACGTCGTCATCCCCCTGAACCCGCCTTCTGGCTGGGAGGCCGCGCACGCGTTCGCCCGGGGTGTCGCGCAGGACATGGAGCGGAAGTGGCCGGACCGGTACACGTCCGACGCGCGCAAGGAGGAGCGCAGGGGCCGCATCTTCGTTGACTGGCTGCGCAACGCACGCGGCGCGACCAGCGTGGCGCCCTACTCGCTGCGCGCGCGGGACGTCCCGGCCGTCAGCTGCCCCATCGCGTGGGACGAGATGGACAGCGTCGGGCCCAGGGATATCACGATCCGCGACGTGTTCCGGCGGCGCAAAAACCCGTGGAAGGAATACTTCAAGGTGCTCCAGAAGCTGCCGGACATCTGACAAATTGCGCAGGAAATCCCGTTTGTCCGTCCTGCAGCCCATCCAGCATTGCCGTAATGTATAGAAGAAGCCCCGCGTGCATGGCATGCGGGGCATTGTCACAGGGCAGACTGGTTCAGGCGCGCGGCTGGCCTTCCAGTTCGCCCAGCAGCGCCTTCATGAACGCGGGCAGGTCGTCGGGGTTGCGGGACGTGACGAAACCGCCGTCCACCACCACCTCGGCATCCTCCCATTTAGCCCCGGCGTTCACGAGGTCGTCCTTGATGGCCTTGGTCGAGGTCAGGCGCACGCCCTCCAGGACCCCCGCCGAGGCCGCCACCCACCCGGCGTGGCAAATCATCCCGATGGGCTTGCCGGCCTTTTTAAACGCGCGTACCAGGTCCAGCGCGCGCGGCTCGGTGCGGATCTTGTCCGGCGCGTATCCGCCGGGGATGACTAATACCGCGTAATCCTCCTCCCTTGCCTCAGAGAAGGGGATGTCGGCCTTGAACTTGAACTCGGTCTTGCCCTTATACTCCCCCGCCTCCGCCCCGGCGACGTCCACCTCGAACCCGGCCTCCCGGAGGCGGTAATAGGGATAGGTGAACTCCCGGTCGTCGAACTGGGGGCCGATGAATACCAATGCCTTCTTCATTGCGTTCTCCTTTCGCGCGGGCATCGCTTGATATATGCCCTCCATGTGTACATACCCGCTCGCGCCCCGAAGCGCCGATACGGCGCGGCGCGGGCCTTGCGCGCCCTATTGTTGCCATTCCGCCGTCATATATGTATAGTTGTGCCGAAACGAAGCAGAATAGGTGAGGAGGCGCGGAATGATCGAATTGCCGGAGGCCTGTACGCTGGCCAGACAACTGAACGAAACCGTGCGCGGGCGGCGTGTCTCGCGCGCGCAGGCGAACGCGTCCCCGCACAAGTTCGCCTGGTACTCGGGCGACCCGGCAGCCTACGGCTCGCTGCTGGCCGGCAAGACCGTCGGGGAAGCGCGGGCCTACGGCAGCCGCGTGGAAATGGAAGCCGGGGACTTGCTGATGTGCTTCTGCGAGGGCGTGAACCTCCGCCTGTACGGCTCGTGGGACGCCGCGCCCCAGAAGCACCAGCTGCTCCTCGCGTTCGAGGACGGCACGCTGCTGGCGGCGACCGTCGCCATGTACGGAGGCATCTTCCTGGGCGCGCCGGAAGTTGTGCGCGCCGACGCGTACCACCGCAAGGCCATGGAGGCACCCTCGCCGCTGTCCGGCGCGTTCGACGAGGCGCGGTTCGCGAGCCTGCTGGACGCGGACGCCATGAAGCTGCCCGCCAAGGCGTTCCTCGCCGCGGGGCAGCGCATACCGGGGCTGGGCAACGGCGTGCTGCAGGACATCCTGTTCAACGCGCGCATCCATCCCAGGCGGAAGATGGGCGCCCTCTCCGCCGAGGAGAGGACCAGGCTGTACCAGAGCGTCAGGGGCACCCTGCGGGATATGGCGGACCATGGCGGCAGGGACAGCGAGAGGGACCTGTTCGGGAACCCGGGCGGGTATGCCGTGAAAATGGGCAAAGGCACCGTCGGGAAGCCCTGCCAGATATGCGGGCATGCAGTGATGAAGGAGTCGTACCTGGGCGGCAGCGTGTACTGGTGCCCGGGGTGCCAGCCTACATAATTCTGCCAGGATAGTCTGGACAGGGACGGCCGTCCGCGGCGGTTTTGTGTGCAAGACCATGGCGGTTCGACCCCCGCGGCCGTGCATGGTATACTTGGCGCGCCCGGGCTCGCCCATAGCGCTGGGCAAGGAACCGGCTCCCGCGCGCGTTTCATACGCGGAAGGCATCCGCCCCGCCCCGGGGCGGCCATGCCCGCAGACACCACTTTGGAGGACGCATGATGACTGGAAAACGCTTCGCGCTGGTCTTGGCGGCCATTCTGGCCCTGACGGCGCTGCTCCCCGCCCATGCCACCGGTCCCAAGGCCGCGGCGCTGACGCCCGCGCCGGAAGGCACGTTCGCGCCCGTCCCCGCCTTTGTGCAGCACCCAACGGAAATCGCCGCGAACCTGACCAACACCGCCGACGACTATGATTTCCCGCAGGCGCTGTACTTCAACGGGACGACCCTCTCGGTCATCGCGGTGGTGGAGACGCTGGGCGATTACCCGCCGGGCCTGGACGACCCGCGCGAGCTGTGGGCGCGCGTGCGCATCGGGGAGACGGAGCGTTTCGGCGGCATCGTGGGGCTCATCCCGCTGGCTGCGCTGTCCTTCGACCAGACGCTCGTCGCCGTGCTGCCCCCGGAAATTGCCATCGCGGGCGATGGCCCGGTGGACGTTATGCTCGACAACGGGCTGAGCGATGAAACGGCGGGGACGCTGGAGCCGGGCGCCAAAGCGCACCTGATGGGATGGCTTCGCGGCTGGGCGCACATCTCGTCCGGGGAGGTCACGGGCTTCGTGCGCCATGACCAGGTGGCCCCGAGCGCGGATTTACAGGAAGCCATGGATGATATCATGCCGCCGGAGCTGGACGAGATCCAGCCCGGCTACCAGCAGCGCTACGCGGAGTATGACAAGCGCATCATGGAGCTGTACGCGCTGCACGGCGACAGCAACCTGTGGCCGCTGGAGGTCAGCGCGCAGGCAAGTGCCCTGGCGAAGGAGTACGGGTTCCTGTACACCGAGGAAGTCAACGTCATGCCCGGCGAGGGCGACCTCACCGAGGAGCAGGCAGTCGCGAAAGCCCTCGCCGCTGCCAAGGAGCTGTACGGCCTGGACGAAACCGGCGTTTCGGAGGTTGGCACCGCGTTCTACCACCTGCCGGACGCGCCCGACGCGCCGATGTGGAAAATCAACCTCTGGGGCGGGCCGGGAACGATGGACGTCGTCGTCCGCCTGGACCGCGCGGGCGAGGTCATCGGGCACTTCTCGCCATATAGCTACTCGGACGAAACCGACTGGGAAGCGTACGAGCCGGACTGGGAGAGCATCGAGGCCTACTACTACGGCATGCCCGGCGAACCCGCGGAAGGCGACATGACACGCGAGCAGGCGGTGGAGAAAGCCTTTGCGGCGTTCCTGCAGGTCATGCCCGGCGCAGCGCGGGAGGATTACCGCCTCGAGACGGACCTGTTCCGCGACGACACTGGCGCGCGCCGCTGGTGGCTGGTTCGCATCATCAAGCCCTACACCGAGGAGGCCGAGGTGTGGTTCATGGCCGCGCTGCTCCTGCCGGAGGGCGAGCCCATGTT
>DATHTQ010000303.1:0-6309 GCA_035463055.1 Candidatus Limnocylindria bacterium | reverse complement strand
GGCTACACGCCGGAGGCGATCGCAAGGTACACGGAGGACAGCCTGCGGCGCCTGGGCGTGGACGCGCTGGACCTGACCCAGCTGCACTGCCCGCCCACCGACGTGTTCTACCGGCCGGAGATCTTCGAGGCCCTGCGCAGGCTGCAGCGGGAAGGGAAGATAAAGCACTTCGGCGTCAGCGTCGAGCGGGTGGAGGAAGGCCTCAAGGCGATGGAGTACGAGGGCATGTCCTCCATCCAGGTCATCTACAACATGTTCCGCCAGCGCCCCGAGGAGCTGATGTTCCCGATGGCGAAACAGAAGGGGGTCGGCATCATCGCCCGCGTGCCGCTGGCCAGCGGCCTGCTCACCGGCAAGTTCCGGGCCGACACGGCGTTCGGCGAGCGGGACCACCGCACCTTCAACCGCAACGGCGAGGCCTTCGACAAGGGCGAGACCTTCTCCGGCGTCGCGTACGGGCTGGGCCTGGAGGCGGCGGAGGAGCTGAAGGCGGAGTTCGGGGCGCAGGGGCTCACCGGCGCCGCGCTGCGCTGGATCCTCATGCAGGACGCGGTGGGCTGCGTCATCACGGGGGCGAGCGGCCCCGAGCAGATCCGGCAGAACGTCGGCGCGTCGGATTTGCCGCCCCTGACCGATAAGCAGATGGCCGCGGTCCGTTCCGTGTACGACCGCCACATCCGCAACCCCGTGCACTACCTCTGGTGAGGCAGGCGGGATTTCCTGCCCAATACTGCAACAAGCCCCGGCCATGCCGGGGCTTGCGTCTTGCCAGCCTTTACTGAAGCGCCAGCAGCGCCGCCTTGCGCGCGTGGATTTCGGTCGTGTCGAACACGGGGACGGGGCTGTCCTCCGGGCGGACCAGCAGGCCGATTTCGGTGCATCCCAGCACGACGCCCTGCGCGCCTGCCCGCGCGAGCTTCCCGATGACCCGCCGGAACCCCGCGCGCGATTCCTCCGAGATGACCCCGAGGCAGAGCTCTTCGTAGATGACCCGGTTGACCAGGTCCATGTCCGCCGCGTCCGGGACGAGCACGCCGATGCCGCGGGAGGTGAGCCGGTCCTTGTAGAAATCCTGCGTCATGGTGTACTTCGTCCCCAGCAGCGCCGCAGTTCGGACGCCGGCCTCCAGCAGGGCGTCCGCCGCCGCGTCCGCGATGTGGACGAGCGGGATGGAGACGGCCTCCTGCACCTGCGGGGCGACCTTGTGCATGGTGTTGGTGCAGATGAGCAGCAGGTCCGCGCCCGCCCGCTCCAGGCGCGCCGCGGCATCGGCGAGGATGGCGGCGGCACGGTCCCAGTCGCCGCTGGACTGGCATGCCTCGACGTCCGCGAAGTCCAGGCTGTACAGCAGGATGCGCGCGGAGTGGAGCCCGCCCAGCTCCCCCTTGACCGCCTCGTTGATGAGCCGGTAGTACGCCGCGGTGCTCTCCCAGCTCATGCCGCCGATGAGGCCGACCGTCTTCATGCCGCTTCCCCTCCCGTTTCGCGCGTTCCCGCCCGTGTTTACCGGATGATAGCACGCAATCCCCCGGGCGGTCATCCGTCCCGCCGAGTTTCATGGACCACGGGCGTTTTGCGCCCAAAATCCTTGACAATCCTTCCCCCCATGGCAATAATGGGGTACAGGTGGCCAATGCGCAAAAAACGACAAATTGGCCGAAACAATACCAAAGGAGGGTTCATACCCAATGAGGAAACTTGTCGCGCTCGTGCTTGCCCTGGGGATGATCGTCGCCGGCACCGCCGCGCTGGCCCAGGAGAGGGTCAAGGTCGCCGGCGTCGTGTTCCAGGACGACCAGTTCATGAACATGCTGTCCAAGGGCTACCGGGACGCCGCCGCCGCCCTGGGCGCGGAGGTCCTGACCGCCAACACCAACAACGACCAGGCGACCGAGGTCGAGCTCATCAACACCTACCTGACCCAGGGGGTCCAGGGCATCGCCATCGCCCCGCTGTCCAAGGACGCCTCCGTGGCCGCCCTGCGCGCGGCGGACGCGGCCGGGATGAAGGTCGCCCTCACCAACATCGACCTCAACAACGCCGAGTTCATCGTCGGCGGCTTCTCCTCCAACGACAAGATCAACTGCCTCGCGGTGGGCGCCGAGGCGGCCGAAATCATCAACGCGAAGTTCCCGGGCAAGACGGTCAAGATCGCCATCGTGCAGTTCAAGGGCCTGCTGCCCGACCAGTCCACCAGCCGCGTGGAAGGCTACCTGCAGGCGCTGGACGAGGGCGGCGTGAAGTATGAGATCGTCGCCGACCAGGACGCGTGGCTCCAGGATACCGCGCTGGCCGCCGCCGACGCCATCCTCACCGCCAACCCCGAGCTGGACGTCATCATCGCCGTGAACGACGGCGGCACCATCGGCTCCGCCCAGGCGGTCGTCAACGCCGGCAAGCAGGACAAGGTCCTGGTGTTCGGCCACGACGGCAGCGAGCAGATCGCCTCCATGATCCTCGACCCCAACAACCCCCTGCAGGCCGTCGTGGCGCAGGATCCCTACGGCCAGGGCTACCAGGCCATGACGCTGCTCATCAACGCCATCCGCGGCGGCGACTACAGCGACACCAAGGGCAAGGTCACCTACCTGGCGGGCATCGTCATGAGCAAGGCCGACCTGGAAGGCGTGCGCGCCTGGGTCGAGGCCAACAAGTAACACAATCCATTCAGCGGAAACGGCGGGGAGGGAGAGGCTCTCTCCCCGCCTATCCATATGAGAGCGCCGGATAAGGCGCAAGGGGTAATACTGAAAGAAGGAGTTAACGCACAGAGGGGCCGAGGGACTTTTTGGCTCCGCTAAGCCGAAGGAAGGAGGCGTAGCGGTGGCTACGCTGACTGAAAGAGGCAACGCGGAGGCGGAAAAGACCAGGCCCATCGAAGCGGTAACGACTGAGTTCAGTATAAGACGGGAGGGGAGCGGCTTGGCGGTATTACGGGCGGAAAACCTGGTGAAGGACTACCCGGGCACCCGCGCGCTGGACGGGGTCTCGCTGCAGTTCGAGAGCGGGAAGATCAACGCGCTGCTGGGCAAGAACGGCTCGGGGAAGTCCACGCTGGTCAAGTGTTTCGCGGGCGCCATCCAGCCCACCTCCGGCAGCATGTACCTGGACGGCGAGCGGCTTTCCTTCTCGTCCCCCGCGGAGGCCAACCAGAAGGGCATCGCCATCGTCTACCAGGAGATGAGCCTGGTGCAGAGCCTCACGGTCACGGAGAACATCTACCTGGGCCGCATGCCCAAGAAGCGCGGCGGCATCGTGGACTGGCGCCGCGCGCACAAACAGGCCGCCGAGGTGCTGGGCGCGATGAACGTGCGCATCGACCCGGCGCAGGTCGTCTCGCGCCTGAGCATGTGGCAGTGCCAGGTGGTGGAGATCATCAAGGCCATGAGCCACAACCCCCGCGTGCTCATCCTGGACGAGCCGACCTCCGCGCTGGCCGCGCACGAGGTGGACAACGTGTTCCAGGTGCTTAGGCAGCTGCGCCGCCAGGACGTGATCGTCATCTACATCTCCCACAAGCTGCACGAGATCCCGGAGATCGCGGACACCGTCACCGTGCTGCGCGACGGCGCGCTCACCGGGCGCGAGGAGATGGAAAAGCTCACCAACGCAGACATCCTTCGCATGATGTTCGGCGAGATCACCCACCGCCGCCGCCCGGAGGACGTGAAGCCGGGGGACGAGGTCATCCTGTCGGTGCGCGGGCTTTCCCGCAAGGGCAAGTTCGAGGACGTCAGCTTCGACCTGCGGCGCGCCGAGGTGCTGGGCATCGCGGGGATGCTGGGCTCCGGGCGCACGGAATTGCTCAAGTCCATCTTCGGCGCCGACCCCTACGACCGGGGCACCATCACGGTCCTGGGCCGGGAGGCGAAGCGGCGCGGCACGCCGGTCGCCATGAAGAAGCTGGGCCTGGGCCTGACCCCGGAGGACCGCAAGAAGGAAGGCCTCATCCTCATCCACTCCATCCAGGACAACCTGTGCTACGCCAGCATCGACAAGGCGCGCAGGGGCTGGCTGGAGGACCGCAGGCGCCGCGCGCAGCTCGCGGAGCGCCAGGTGCGGGGGCTGGGCATCAAGGCCTCCAGCCTGAAGGCGTCCGTCAACTCGCTCTCCGGCGGCAACCAGCAGAAGGTGGTCGTGGGCAACTGGCTCAACACCGAGCCCGCCATCATGCTCTACGACGAGCCGTCCCGGGGCATCGACGTGGCCGCCAAGCAGCAGATATTCGAGATCATGTGGGAAGAGGCCCGCAAGGGCGTGTCCTCCATCTTCGTCTCCAGCGAGCTGGAGGAGCTGCTGGAGACCTGCCACCGCATCCTGGTGATGCGACACGGCCGCCTGGTGGGCGAGGTGCGGCCGGAGGACACCGACGTCAAGGGGCTGTACGCCATGTGCATGGGAGGGGAAGCATGAACACGCTCAAGGGGCTGAACGCCAGGAAGGTGACGGATTTCCTGCTGGACCACGTGGTCGAGGTCATCCTCATCCTCCTCATCCTCATCATGGGCAACGTGTCCCCCACCTTCAACACCATGCCCAACTGGCTGAACATCTTCCGCAACATGTCCATGAAGGGCCTCATCGCCTTCGGCATGACGATGGTGATCATCTCGGGCAACATCGACCTGTCCATCGGCTCCACGGTCGCGATATCCGGCGTCATCGTGGCGCGCGCCTGCCGCGACCTGCCGGCCGCCATGGGCATCTCGGTCGGGCTGGCCTGCGTCATCGGCATCGTCCTGTCCTTCGCGCTGGCGCTCATCATGGGCACCGTGCACGGCTACGCGCAGCACAAGTTCGGCATGCCGGCCTTCATCGTGACGCTCGCCTCGCAGAACCTGCTCTACGGGCTGGCGGGCATGCTATCCGGCGGGTTCCCCATCGCCAACACCTTCCCGGCCTGGTTCGCGCAGCTGGGCACGGGCAAGATCGGCGGCGCGGGCGGCTTCCCCATCCCCGCTGCCATCCTGCTGGCCTTCTTCGCCCTGATGTTCTTCATCATACGGTACACCACGACGGGGCGGTCGCTGTACGCCATCGGCGGCAACCAGGAGTCCGCCCGCCTGAGCGGCATCAACGTCCTGAAGACCAAGATCTTCGCCTTCTCCAGCGTCCAGGTCATGTGCGTCATCGCGGGCTTCATCAACGCGGCCCAGGTGCTCTCCGGCTCCTACAGCTTCGGGCGCGGCTGGGAGGTGGACGTGATCTCCGCCGTCGTCATCGGCGGCACCAGCATGGCCGGGGGCATCGGCAAGATGTGGGGCACCATGGTGGGCGTGATCTTCCTGGGGGTCATCATCAACGGGATGACCATCCTCAACGTCAGCAACTACGCGCAGTTCGTGGTCCGCGCGGTGTTCATGTCCATCGCCGTGCTGATGGCGACCTACCAGGCAAAGAAAAAGGCATAGGGCAGGCTTCATGGAACACGCCGAAGCGGCACCAGTGCAAGGCGGGCGCATGAAGGCGGTCATGTACGGGGCGGGGAACATCGGGCGCGGCTTCGTCGGCGCGCTGATGAGCCGCTCGGGCTACGACGTATGCTTCGTGGACGTGGACCGCGGCCTCGTGGACCGGCTCAACGCCGCCGGGGCCTACACGCTGCGCATCGTGGAGAACGACGCGTTCCGCGACGAGCTGGTCCAAAACGTCTGCGCGGTGGACGGCACGGACGCGGATGCCGTCGCGCGGGCCGTCGCCGGGTGCGACCTGATGGCGACCGCGGTGGGCGCGAGGATCCTCCCCCGCGTCGCCCCGCTCATCGCGCGGGGGCTGCAACTGCGCTTCCGGGAGGGGGGCGCGCCGCTGTCCATCATCATCTGCGAGAACATGATGGACGCGGACAAGTACCTGGCGGAGCTGATCGAGAAAGAGCTCGGCGAAGCCGGGCGGGCGCTGTTCCGGGAGCGGGTGGGCCTCGTGGAGGCGTCCATCGGGCGCATGGTGCCGGTGCAGACGGAGGCGATGCGCGAGGGCGACCCGCTGCGCGTGTGCGCGGAGGCCTACGGTTTCCTGCCGGTCGACCGGGACGCGTTCAAGGGGGATGTCCCGAAGCTCGAGGGCCTGGTGCCCCATTCCCCGTTCGATTTCTACCTGCGCCGCAAGCTCTACCTGCACAACATGGCCCACGCAGGCTGCGCCTACCTGGGCATGTATGCCGGGAAAGAATATATTTACGAGTCCATCGCCGACGAAAACATCGCCCTGGTCACGCAGGACGCGATGCTCGAGAGCATCGCCGCGCTGTCCGCGCGCTACGGCGCGCCCTTCCAGGCGCTGTGGGACCACGCGGCGGACCTGCTCTATCGG
>DATHTQ010000302.1:0-4162 GCA_035463055.1 Candidatus Limnocylindria bacterium | reverse complement strand
GGCGCTCCTCGCCCATGCGCCATATGAACCCGTCCATGCGCAGCCCGGGGAACACCTCGGCGCCGGCCAGGCTGGCCAGCGAGGCCAGCTCCCCCGACGTCCCGTCCTTCATGAACTGCGCGAGCAGCGCCTTCCCCCCGTGCCCCAGCACGCGCAGCGCCAGCCCCATGGCCGCGGTGGTCTTGCCCTTCCCGTCCCCGGTGTACACGTGCAGCAGATGCTCGCCCATACGCGCCTCCAGCCCTTTGTGCTATGATGCATTATACAGGCGCCCGCGCGGCCGCGCCAAGCGAAAACGCGCCGCGGGCGGGTATATTCGCGTGGGCGCGGAGGCGGCATGCAGGAACCGGCGGACCTGGGCTTCGGGGAGATGGCGTTCTTCGATGGGGCGCAGGGCCTGTGGCCCGCGTACCTCGCGCTGCGCGGGCACATCCTGGGGATGTTTCCCGGGTGCGAGGTACGGGTCCACGGGACGCAGCTCTCGTTCCGCGCCCCGCGGCCCTTCGCCTGGGTGTGGCGGCTGCCGGGGGCGCGGGGGCGGGCATCGTTCTTCCTCACCTTCGCCACCGACCACGGCGGCCCGCTCGCCCACGAGACCCAGGCGGTCTATATCCGCCCCGGCCACTGGACCCGGCACCTCGCCGTCACGGCGGACGGCCCCCAGGCTATGGAGCTCACGGATTACATCGCGGCCTCCCACAGGCTGCGCAACAGGAAAGGCGGCGCGTCATGAGCGTCTACGAATTCACGGTCAAGGGCATCGGCGGGGAGGACGTCAGCCTCGAACAGTACAGCGGCAAGGTGCTGCTGGTCGTCAACACGGCGACCGAGTGCGGCTTCACCCCGCAGGACGAGGGCCTGCAGGAGAGGTACGAAAAATACCGGGACCAGGGGTTCGAGATCCTCGACTTCCCCTGCGACCAGTTCGGCGGCGAGGCGCCCGGCACCTCGGAGGAGATCCACGCGGCCTGCGTGGGGCGCTTCGGCATCGCGTTCCCGCAGTTCGCGAAGGTGGAGGTCAACGGCGAGAACGCCGACCCCCTGTTCGAGTACCTGCGGCGCGAGCTGCCCGGCATCCAGGGCAGCGACATCAAGTGGAACTTCACCAAGTTCCTCATCGACCGCACGGGCAAGCCCGTGCGCCGCTTCGCCCCGCAGACCGAGCCCGCGGCCCTGCACGGCGACGTGGAGGAGCTGCTGGCCTACCAGCCCCCGGAGGAGGCGTACAAGTCCCCGGAGGACGTCTGACGCCAAACCCCTTTCCGTCCAGTATAAACCTGAAGACCATCCTTGCGGGTGGTCTTCAAACTGCCAAGGAAGTCTGTCGGGACTTGTTGGCGAGCGGCGGGAGGGGGAGGCATCGGAGGGGGATACCCCGCCGATGGCAGTCGTTTCCGGCGGCATGTACGCCTCCCCCGATGCCGTTGGAAGCCTGCTTCCAACGGGGAGGAGCTTTCCCGCAGCGGACGCCTCCGGCCCGCGCAGCGGGCCGGAAAGGGAGCGGAGGGCAAAGCGACGATGCGGTGAGGAGCCTGCCCCGAACAGAGCGGAATGCCTTCCTCTCATTTTCATACGTTCCCACCGCGATAAAGCCTGCTTTATCGCGAAAGGAGGGAACCCGGAACGGACGCCTCCGGCCCACGTCGGGGGCCGGAAAGGGAGTGTAGGGATTCCCGACGAGCCGCAGGCACAGCGGAAAATGCAAAACCGTCAAAAATCGTAGATTTTCGACGGCTTGGAAACCACCCTCGCGGGTTGCTTTTCTTATCGCAGGGTCATGCCGGAGGCCCCGGCCTCGTCCCACCAGACGATGATGCGCTCCCACGAGCGCAGCGCGAGGCGCTCGCCGGGCCGCCAGTCCGGCAGGGGCAGGTTGGCGTCCCAGAAGAACCGCCGCTCGCTGAGCTCCTGCTTGACGACGTCGGCGCGCATGAGGACGGGGTACACGCGTATGCCCTCGTGCTCCTCCGGCTCCTCCCCGACGGAGAGGAAGGCCGCCTCGTCCCGCGTGGTCTTGCCGTGCAGGGCCTGGCGCACGAAGTCGCGGTAGCGCCGCACCGGCAGGATGGACGCCGTCATGGAGAACAAGACCACCGCGAACAGCGCCGAGGTCAGCGCCCCGGTCACCCACTCGCTGCGCAGGCGCCAGCTGAGGACGACGGCGAGCAGCAGCACGGCCTCCGGCACGAGCCACAGCAGGGTCCGGCCGCGCAGCTGCTTCCCCAGGCTCTCCAGGTGCTCTTCGGTGTACATGGCCGCCTCCCGCGTGATTTCATTCATTGGCTGCATTCAGGATAAGCCGCGCCTCAATCCGCGCGCCGGGGCGCGGGCATGCGGATGACCTCGCCCCAGGACGTGCCGCCCGCCGCGTTGAGCGCGTCCAGGATGCGGGCCTTGTCCGCGCCCTCCGCGACGACGGGGCGGTAGTCGTTGCCCGGCCGCGCGCCGCTGGTCAGCACCGGCACCAGCCGCGCCTCCCAGGACACGAGCCTGCCCCCTGTCACGCCCAGCGACGCCCGGACGACGAGGCCGTCGAACACCTCCAGGTCCGGGTTGCCGCCGAACGTGAGGTTGCCCAGCGAATAGCATACCAGCCCGCCGCCCGCGCGCTCAACCCCCTGCACGACGTGGGGGTGGTGGCCGATGACGAGGTCCGCGCCCGCGTCCAGCGCCGCCCATGCGATGTCCCGCTGCGCCTGCGTGGGCGAGGGGGCGTATTCCTCGCCCGCGTGCATGTGGTAGACGACGAACCCGCACCCCATCGCCCGCAGCGCCTCCACTTCGTCGCGCACCCTGTCCCTGCCCTGGTGGAAGACGGTCTCGCGGATGCCGCCGAACCCCACCTTGAACCCGTCCTTCTCGTAGACGTGCAGGGTGCCGTAGCCGCTGTACGCGACCCCCGCCGCCGCCAGCGCCGCGCGCGTGGCGTCCTTGCCCGCCTGCCCGTAGTCGGGGAAGTGGTTGTTGGCGACGTTGACGAGTTCCACGCTACCCTCGGCCAGGATGCCCGCGAACGCCGCCGGGCCGCGGAAGTTGTGCAGGCGGGGGACCAGGCCCTGCGCGCCGTCCATGAGCACGCCCTCGAGGTTGACCTGCGTTAGGTCGTCCCCCGCGAACAGCGATGAAAGGCCCGAGAACGGCCAGCCCATGCCCTCCCGCGCGACATACGCGTCGAACGAGGACTCCGACCCGCGCCGGCGGTCCTCGCCGCCCAGCACGCAGTCGCCCCCGAACGTCAGCGTGATGACCGTGTCCGGCGCCCCCGGGGCGCGCCCGGACGGCTCCGCGAGCAGCGGCGCGTCCTCCAGCCCGGTCTCCCCGCGCACCTGGAACGAGGTGCTCTCATATCCAGTGCCGGGCACAGGCAGTACGGCGTCCGCCACGGTCGTCACCAGGCCCGGCGCGGCGCCCGCCTTCCCCGCCCAGCCGTCCGGCCCGGGCACGCCGGGCGCGGGGGCGTCCGGGTCCGCGTCATTCCCGCCGTCACCCGGCAGGACCAGCACCTTGGTGCCCCGGGGAAGGTTCGCGTACAGCCACCAGGCGTTGATGCCGTCAACGGACACGCGGTCGTCCGCGCGCACGCACCCGTGGGACACCGCCTGCCCGAGCGTCGCGCGCTGGGCGGTGAAGTCCTGCATGCCGCCGCGCAGCCTGTACCCGAGCTGGTGGATGAGGTTGCCGCCGTCGATGCGCACCCCGTGGGCGTAGCGGAACCCCTCGCTGGAGAACTCCGCGACGCGGTCCCCGGTCAGGAACGCGCCGGGCACGGTGTCCATGGAGGTATCCCCCGGGGGTACGTACGCGCCGGTGCTGACGGGGACCGCGCCCAGCAGGCTGCCGTCCCGGTACACCGAGAGCGTCTGCGCGGCCTTGTCGATGACGACGCCGTACCGCGCGTCCGGGTAGGCGACCTTGAGCTTCCCTGCGGGGACGTACCCCGTGACCCACGCGCCGTCGCCGTGGCGCGCGGCGCGCACGAGGGCAAACCCGCCCGCGTCCGCCTCCAGCACCTCGACCCCCGCGGTCTGCCCGTGCACCGCGCCCAGCACCGGGGAGCCCGGGTCCGGCCGCGCGTAGATTTTCTGGTGCTGCACGGGGCCGACGTCCACCACGGTTATGGGCGCCGTCAGCGCGCGCCGCACCGCCGCGCCGCTGCCGTCCT
>DATHTQ010000301.1:0-1690 GCA_035463055.1 Candidatus Limnocylindria bacterium | reverse complement strand
GTGTACTCGCGCCGGGCGCACCCTGCCCGCGAAACTGCCGATACAAACAAATAACGGGCCTCCGGCCCGCTTCCTTGCGCCGCTGCGTCCGTCAGCGGATTTTTTCCGTGATGAAGGGAGTATGTACCCCAGGCAGAACTGTGCCGTCCTGGAAACATCCTGCGGCGCATGCCAGGCGCGCGCGGCGGAACAGCCGCCCCGCGGACGCGCCTGCGCGCATCGTGGCCGGTGGGCAGGGTTCGCTGACGAACCCCTTTGGCGTCAGGGTAAGCGCGGCGTCCCGCCCTCCCCTTGGATATTCGACGAGAACGCCGGAGGCGGAAGCGGGGGAGAACAGCCAATCCTTCCCGCCGCACACCGCGCGGCCATCCGCATGGACATAACGCAGGAGCGATGCTCCTTCATGGTTACGGCCCGTCAGGATGACGTCGAACAGCATCGGCGCGCCGCCGTCGAACCGGGCCGCGTTCCCGTACAGGTCCAGCGCGTGGCCGCTTCGCATAACGGTCGCCTCGAACCCAGGCCCCTTCGCGTGGAACCGCCGGCCTTCATCGCTGAAAGTGCTTTCCGCGGCTTCCCGAAGCGCGGCCGCGCACCTGCCCTGTTCGAAGTCGTACAGGCAAACGGATACCAGGGAACGCCCGTGTGATTCCAGCCACCGCAGGGTGAGCGCGTGCCGCGCGCCGAACACGGCCACAGCGAAGCCCGAGCCTGTCTTCATGCAAAATCCTCCGCGGGAAGTATAGCCGCGCGGGGGGCGAAGGGTCAATCCGCGCGCATGGTATAATAGGGAAGACAGGAGGCATGCATGGCTATCCTAGGAACGGCACTCGTCCCGCATCCGCCGCTCATCGTGCCCCAGGTCGGGCGCGGCGGGGAGGAAGTCATCCGCGAAACCACGGCGGCATTCCGGCAGGCATCGGAGTTCATCGCGGGCCTCAAGCCCGATACCGTCGTCATCGTCAGCCCCCACAGCGCCATGTACCGTGACTGGCTGCACATCTCGCCCGGCGAGGGCGCGGCGGGCAGCCTGGCACGCTTCGGCGCGCCGGGGGTGCGGTTCGCCGTGCGCTATGACGCGGAACTGGTCGGCGAAACGGAGAAGCTGTGCGTGGAGCGCGGCATCCCCGCCGGGTCGCAGGGGGAGCGGGACCCGGCGCTGGACCACGGCACGCTGGTGCCGCTTTACTTCCTCCACGAATCCTGCCCGGGCGGCTGGCCGTTCCGGTTCGTGCGCGTCGGGCTTTCCGGCCTTCCGTTCGAGACCCACTGGCGCCTGGGGACCGCGCTGCGGGACGCGGCGGAGCGCCTCGGACGCCGCGTTGCCATCATCGCCAGCGGCGACCTGTCCCACTACCTGCGGGAGGACGGCCCCTACGGTCTGCGCCCGGAGGGGAGCGCCTACGACGCGCGGGTGATGGGCATCCTGTCCCGCGGTGCCCTTGGGGAACTCAAGGACATGCACGAGGATTTCTGCGACAAGGCGGGGGAGTGCGGGCACCGGTCCCTGCTCGTCATGGCCGGGGCGCTCGAAGGCCTGGACGTCCAGGCGAAGGCGCTGTCCTACGAAGGGGTGACGGGCGTGGGGTACGGCGTCGCGACGTTCCTGCCTGTGGACGCCGGGGACGGGGGTTACGAAATCCAGTGGAGGGCATATGAGCAGTGACCCGTACGTGGACCTCGCGGCCGC
>DATHTQ010000300.1:0-1842 GCA_035463055.1 Candidatus Limnocylindria bacterium | reverse complement strand
TGCACCTGGACCCGCGCCTGGACCCGGACGTGCCGCAGGCGAAGCGCTGGCTGAGGGAGTTCGGCCAGTCCCTGCATTCCATCCACGCGCCGTTCCGGGGGTTCACGCCGCGGCCCGCGTCGGACGAGGACTTCCTCCGCTGGCGCATGGACCTCTGGCACAAGACGATTGACTATTGCGCGGAGCTGTCATGCCCCATCATGGTCGTCCACGCGCTCAACACCCGCGAATACCGGTATACGCTGCCCCAGGCGCACGTCATCCGGGACAGCCTGGCGGAGCTGTGCGAACACGGCGCAAGGGCCGGCGTGATGGTCGCGCTGGAGAACATTCCCGGCGGCAAAGGACCGGACGACATCCTGTGCACGCTCGCCAGCCAGCGCGCCCTGTTCCCCGTGGAAGGCCTGAAATACTGCCTGGACATCGGCCACGTCCCGCTGAATGGCAGCGACCTGTTCGCCGAGGCGGACGCCGCGGGGGCGGACCTGGTGACGCTGCACATCCACAACAACGACCTCACCCGCGACAGTCACAACCTGCCCGACGACGGCCTCATCGACTGGCCGGGGCTGCGAAGCCACCTGCGAAGGAACGGCTACACGGGCAAGTTCGTCCTGGAGGTCGAGGGCAGGGGCGACCAGGAGCAGGTCCTGCGGGACATCAGCGCGCTGTTCGACTGATATCACTTTTCCCAAAACAAGAAGCCGCCTCGCGCGGCTTTTTCATTTGGGGTATTTCGTCAGCCCCGCCCTACCCCCGCCATGCCTGCGCGCGCTCCAGCGCCGTGAACAGGCTGCTGGCCAGCAGCGCCAGCAGGGAGACGGGGAGGGCGCCCTTGATGATCATGACGGGGTCCATGGCGCGGATGCCGTTGACGATGAGCACGCCAAGCCCGCCCGCGCCCACCGTCGCGCCCAGCGTGGCGGCGGAGATGTTGATGATGGCGGAGGTGCGGATGCCCGAAATCACCGCGGGGAGGGCGAGTGGCCAGCGCACGCGCAGGAGGGCCTGCATGGGGGTCATGCCCATGCCCGCGGCGGCGTCCAGCGCGTCCCTGGGCACGCTGTCCAGCCCCCGCGCGGTGTTGCGCAGGACGGGCAGCAGGCCGTAGAACACCAGCGCGATGAGCACGGGCGTCTGCCCGTAGCCCAGCACCGGCACCGACAGCGCGAGGATGGCCGCGGAGGGTACGGTCTGCAGGAACGTCGCCGCGCCCAGCAGCGGCGCGCGGAATTCCGCGAAGGCGCGCAGGCGCACCGCCATGCCCAGCAGGAGGCCCAGCGCCGCGGAGAGGGATGTGGACCGCAGGACCAGCGAGACGTGCTGGAGCATGGATTCCCAGAGCGGCGCGCGCTCCCGCAGCGCCT
This sequence comes from Candidatus Limnocylindria bacterium, assembly GCA_035463055.1. Classification (GTDB taxonomy): domain Bacteria; phylum Bacillota; class Clostridia; order Christensenellales; family Aristaeellaceae; genus UBA6115. The sequence continues at coordinate 475 of DATHTQ010000300.1, read as the reverse complement.
GCTTGCTTCCGAAAGCGCGGACCAGCGGCGCCTCGAGCAGGTCGAACCGGTATACCGCCAGCAGCAGCAGCGCCAGCCAGAAGGCCGCGGCCAGCAGGGGCTTCCACGCAGCGCGCCCGCGGGAGCGCCCGCGAATGGCGGACGGGAGAGTGTTTGTAAAGGCCGCCTCCGCCCGGCCCGCCGCGTCACCCCGCATCCCCGCCCCTTTCCCGGAAGAACCGGAGCAGGCCGTCGAAGTCCAGCGCGCCCGCGGGCTCGCCTTCGTTTGTCACCGTGAGGCGCGGGCACTGGCGCGTCAGCATCAGGGACAGCGCCTCCGCCAGCGACGCTTCCGCCGCGACGGCGCAGCCGGGGTCCCCGGCTTCCCCGGGCGAAAACGCCTCCCCGGCGCGGTGGCGGGAGAGCAGGCGCAGCGCCACCTCCGACCCGAAGAACGAACGGCTGAACTCGTCCCCCGCGCAGAACACCATCTGCG
>DATHTQ010000299.1:0-1929 GCA_035463055.1 Candidatus Limnocylindria bacterium | reverse complement strand
CATGAGCTCCAGCATCCCCTGCACCGTGCCGTCCTCTCCGTGCCGCCCGTGCAGCACCGGGATCGCGCAGTCAAGGACGGCCGCCGCGTAGCGGGTCTCCCCCGTGAATAGCCGCCCGCGCCGGAACGCGACCAGCGCGCGGGAGCGCGCAGTCAGGTCAGGGAACACGCGGATAAGCCCCGGGGTGCGGGGGTCGAAGCGCCGGAAGGTCTCCAGCTTCCACAGCGGCCCCCCGGTGAACCACTCGCCCAGCGTGGAGATGTAGACCGGAATGACCTCGTACTTGAACGGGTCGGCCTTGGACATCAGCTGCAGCGCGCTGATGACGGACACCTCGTGCTCGGTGCTCCTGCTGCCGAAGATGACGCCCAGGTTCAGTTTTTTTGCCAACGCGCCATCCTCCTCAACTGTAATGGTCCGGCAGGTCGTTCTCGTAGAGGACCGTGTCGCCCTCGCCGCAGTTCTGGGCGACGAAGGCGTTCGCGTCGGCCAGGGACGCGAACATGCGGACGTTCTCCTCCGGCATCCCGCCCTCCAGCAGCCCCTGCAGGATGGGCCGCGTACGCTTCTCGCCCACGAGCAGCGCGAGGTCCGCCACGGCGGCGATGTCGCTGCCCAGCCTGCGGTTCGCCTCCTCCTCCTGGCGGCCCTGCTCGATGAATCCGGGCGTCACGACGATGCGCCGGCCCGGGTAGCCCCGCAGTACCTCCAGCGCCTTGCGGCTGCTGTCGGGGTTGGAGTTGAAGCCGTTGTTGATGGCCGTCCACCCCCCGGCGTGGCGGCTCGCCTGCAGGCGCGAGGGCAGCGGGTACAGCCCCTCCGCCGCGCGGCGCACCTGTTCCAGCGTCACGCCGAAGCGCATCGCCATGACCGCGGCCATGAGGATGTTGCGCACGCTGTGCTCGCCGGCCAGGCGGGTCTGCACGAACGCGCGCCCGCCGTCCGGGAGGCACAGGGTGAAGCGGCTCCCGTCGCGGCCCAGCTCCACGTCCTCCGCCCACGCGGCGCTGCCGGGGATGCCGACCAGCGCCTTGGGGACGGCGGTCTTTTCATGGTATTCGCTGACAAGCGCGCCGTCGTGCGAAAACACCGCGAAGCCGTCGTGCGGCAGGGCGCGGATGAGGTCGTACTTGGTCTTCCCGATCTGCTCAATGGTGCCCATGGTCTCCAGGTGCTGGGGGCCAATGGCGGTCAGGATGCCCGCCTGCGGCCGGATGAATCGGCCAAGCACCCGGATGTCCTGCGGGTGGCGCGCGCCCATCTCGGCCACGAAGAAGCGGTGCTGGGGGCCGAGGTCCTCCCGGATGCACCTCGCCAGGCCCATCGGCGTGTTGAAGCTGGCGGGCGTCACGCACGCGGGGCCTTTCTGCGAAAGCATGGCGCCCAGCGCGTTCTTGACCGACGTCTTGCCGTAGGAGCCGGTGATGCCGATGACCGTGAGGCCGCCCTCGCGATAGCGGTCCAGGATGCGCCGCGCGTCCAGCCGGTAGAGCAGCTGGATGGCCTTCTCCAGCGGCCACGCCAGCCACGCGGCCAGGAGCACCCAAAACGGCAGCAGCAGCGGCAGGACGGACGTCATCCCCGCGCGCGGCACCAGCGCGCCCAGGGCCGCGCCGGCCAGGAGGCCGACGGCCAGCAGCGCGGCGTACAGCCGCCGGATGCGCGGGGTGAACACGAGCCGGGTCTTCGCCTTCCTTTCCCGGTAGGAAAGGAAACCCGCGGCGTAGCCGCACAGCAGGACGGCCGCCGCGCACAGGAGGGATATGGGTAGCGAAACCAGCGGGTGCAGGCGTAGCGCGAGGCTGCCCACGTAGAGGAAGATGACGGACGCGGCGAACAGCGCGACGCCCGGCCAGAAGACCTTGCGCGCCTGGCGGCGCAGCGCGCGCAGGTATCCGCCCGCCTGGTAGCTGCTGAGCTGGTAGTACT
>DATHTQ010000298.1:0-3158 GCA_035463055.1 Candidatus Limnocylindria bacterium | reverse complement strand
GATGCAGCGCCGCGTCACATGCTGCGCAGGGCGTCGATGGGGTTGAGGGCGCTGGCCTTGCGCGCCGGGGCCCAGCCGAAGACGATGCCTACCGCGCCTGAGAAGCCCACGCCAAGGATGACCGCGCCCGGCGACACCGCGAACGGGATGCCGAGCACCCGGCACAGGCCCCAGGACGCCAACAGGCCCAGCGTAAGGCCGGCAGCGCCGCCGATACAGGACAGCATGATGCTCTCCAGCAGGAACTGCGCCTGGATGCTGCGGGGCCGCGCGCCCAGCGCCTTGCGCAGGCCGATCTCGTTGGTGCGCTCTGTGACGGACACCAGCATCATGTTCATGATGCCGATGCCGCCCACCAGCAGGCTGATGGCCGCGATCCCCGCGAGCAGGCCCGTCATCAGGCCCAGCATCGTGTTCATGGCGTCCAGCAGGCTCTCGAGGTTGATGACGGTATAGCTGTCCTCCTTGTAGTTGAACGCCTTCTCCAGCGCCGCCTCCAGCGACTCCAGCACGCCGGCGGTGTGCTCCGGGCTTTCGATGAAGACGCTCACCTGCCCCACCAGGTCCATTCCCTGCAGCCGCATCAGGGTGGTGTAGGGCATCAGCACCTTGCCGTTGGGGTTGGAGCCCGAGAATTGCGCCAGGACGTTCTCGCGCGCGGGGTCGGCCAGGACGCCGACGACCGTGAACCGCAGCCCGTTGATGAGGACGTCCTGCAGCAGCGGGTCGCTGCCGCCCAGCAGCTTTTCCGCGAGGATGCGGTCGATCACGCACACCTGCGAGCGCTGCTCCTCGTCCATGGGCATCAGCGGCCTCCCGCGCGTCACGGCGGCGTTTCCCCGGGCGAAATGCCGGAACCCGTGGCCTTCGATGCTGACGTTCTTCTGGATGGACCCGGCGTACACCACGCTCAGGCGCACGGAAATGTCCGGGCTGAGGCCGCTGACGTGCGGGATGGAGGCGATCTCGCGCAGGTCGTTCTCCGACAGCCCGCGCTTGAGCGGGGTCCCCGCCGCCCGGACGCGGACCGTCCCGGCGCCCAGGGCCTCGAACTGGCTGGTGACTTCCACCGCGGCGCTCTGCATCACCGTCACCAGCGTGATGACCGCGGTGACGCCGATGATGATGCCCAGCACCGTGAGGAATGAGCGCATCCTGTTGCCGAGGATGTTCTCCCAGGACATCCGGAAGTTTTCCCTAAGCATCGGGCTTCCGCCCCCCGGACAATACCCCGTCCAGCAGGTGCACGACGCGCGAGCTGCTTTCGGCGATGTCGGCGTCGTGGGTGATCATGACGATGGTGTGGCCTTCCGCGTTCAGGTTGACGAACAGGTCCAGCACCTGGCGGCCCGTCGCCTGGTCCAGCGCGCCGGTCGGCTCGTCCGCCAGCAGGATGGTCGGGTGGGTCGCCAGCGCGCGGGCGATGGCGACGCGCTGCTGCTGCCCGCCGGAGAGCTGGTTGGGGAAGTGGCCCAGCTTGTCCTTCAGGCCCACGCGCACCAGCATCTCCTCCGCGCGCTCCAGCCGCTTCCTGGGCGGCATCCCCGCGTAGACCAGGGGGAGCTCCACGTTGCGAAGGGCGCTGTGGCGCGGCAGCAGCTGGAAGGACTGGAACACGAACCCGATTTCCCGGTTGCGGATGGCTGCCAGCTCGTTCTCGCCCAGGTCGGCGATCCGCTGGCCGCGCAGGACATAGCTTCCCCGCGTAGGGGTGTCGAGGCAGCCGATGATGTTCATCATCGTCGACTTGCCGCTGCCCGACGGGCCCAGGACGCTGATGAACTCGCCTTCCGCGATGTCAAGGTCCACGTCGCGCAGCACCGTATGCTCCCCGTCTAGCATCGGGTACACCTTGGTGATCCCCCTCATGCGGAAGAACGCGGTGTCCTGGGCGGCCATGCTTCCCCCCATTACCGGATGCGCACGGGGAAGAAGCGGGTCGTGCTGCGGTCGTTGTAGTACACCGTCTCGTTCGCCGCAAGGCCGCTTAGCACCTCGACGTACACCCCGTCGCTGATGCCGATGGACAGGGGGCGGCGCTCCATCTCCCTGTCTCCCTGGCGCACCAGGGCGTACGGGTTGTTGTCCTCGTCGAAGCTGATGGCTGCGGCGAGCAGGCTAACGGCGCCGCGCGCCTCGTCCCGCAGGACCCGCACCTCCACGCTCATGCCGCTGAGGATGTTCCCGGTGACTGCGGAAATCTGCAGCTTGACCGGGTAATAACTCACGCCGCCCGAGGTGGTGGCCTCGCGGGCGATGGAGGACACCGTCCCCGGCATCGTGAGGTCCAGCGCGTTGACGTACACGTCGCCTTTCTTGCCCACGGACAGCGCGTTGATGTCGTATTCGTCCACGTCCACGCTGACCTCCAGCCGGCCGTAGTCCACGATGCGGGCGATGGGGCTGCCGGGCTGCAGGAGGTCGTCCGCTTCGGCGAAGAGCGTCTCGACTGTCCCCGCGGACCGGGCAAGCACGCGCGTGCCGTCGACGGCGCGCAGGAGGGGCTGCCCTTCGGCGACGGTATCCCCTTCCTGCACGAGGGTTTCCCGCACCCTCATTTGCTGCTTGGACAGCTGCGTCTCATCCGTGACAGGCGTCAGGTTCCCGGAAAAGGCGTACCAGGTGACGATGTCCCGTACTCCGGCGGTCACCTGCCTGTAGGCGGGACGCGCGCCGACGCCCATGCGGAACAGCGCGAACGCCCCCGCCGCCGCCAGCAGCGGCAGGACCCACAGCCATATCCTCTTTCCCGCCCGCTTCCCTTTCCGGTTTGCGTTTCCTGTCATCCGTATCCCTTCCGCGCCGCCCTGCGCGCCTTCCGATTCCGTCTAAACGATAGAACCCCGGGCGCCTGCGCCGCAGGCCGCCCAAGCCCGTTATTCTTTCCGCTCAAAATTAACTGTGAAGAGCGACGGCCTGCAGTTCCCGGCCCGCGACAGCGGCAACGGCGTGACCCGGCACAGGAACCATCCCGTTCATCGTAAAAAACGCGCGGCGGGAATTCAAACCCCGGCGGGCGGAAACGGGTGTTTGGCGGTAATATCCCGATTCTACACAATAACCATACAAATCCCTGATAGCATGGCGCATGCCGGCAAAGCGCAGGCTTTGGCTGGAAAGGCGGGCAGCCGTCTCCCTATGTGGGTTATTGATATGTA
>DATHTQ010000297.1:0-4625 GCA_035463055.1 Candidatus Limnocylindria bacterium | reverse complement strand
AAGGCCAAGGTGTCCGAGGCGGTGTTCGTCTCCTCCGCGCTGTTCACGCTGTCGCTGCCGCCCATGACCCCCGCGTGGATTGCGGTGGTGGGCATCGTGGTGGGCATCGTCTTCGGCAAGATGGTGTTCGGCGGGTTCGGGCGCAACGTGTTCAACCCCGCGCTGGTCGCCCGCTGCTTCATCTACGTCGCATTCCCCGCGGCGATGACCGTCACCTGGAGCCAGCCGTTCTTAAGCCTCCCCGGCGGGTTCGCGGCGTTCCAGCCCGCCGCCGACGCCATAACCGCGGCGACGCCCATCATCACCTTCAACACGACGCGCGCGATGGCGCCGCTGCAGGACGTGTTCCTGGGCTTCGTCAACGGGTCGCTGGGCGAGTCCAGCGCGCTGCACATCCTGCTGGGCGGGGCGTACCTCCTTATTCGCAAGGTGGCGTCCTGGAAGCTCATGCTGTCCACCGTCATCGGCGGCCTCGCGCTCTCCGCCGTCCTGTACTACGCGGGCGTGGCCGGGCCGGAGGGCAGGCCCCTCGCGCCGCCGCTGTTCACGCTGCTCTCCGGCGGGTTCCTCTACGGCGCGGTGTACATGATCACGGACCCCGTGAGCGCGCCCAAGGACAGCACGTCGCAGTGGATCGCGGGGCTGCTGGTTGGCATGGTCACGGTGGTCATCCGCTCGTTCGCGCTGTTCACCGAGGGCATCATGTTCGCCATCCTCATCGTCAACTCGCTCACCCCGCTGATTGAACTCAAGGTCCGGGACTGGAAGAACCGCGGCAAGGGCGCGGCCACGGAGGCGGCGGCATGAAAAGGGGCCACGTATACACCCTGGTGTTCATGGTGGTCTGCGCCGTCGCGCTGACCCTGGCGCTCGCGCTGGCCTACGAGGGGTTCAAGCCCCGCATCGCGCGCAACCGGGCGCTGCGCGAGCAGCGCGCCGTGCTGTACGCGCTGGGCGTGACCGAGCCGATGACCGACGAGCAGGCCGTCGCCGCGTTCGAGGAGCGCGTCGCCCCTGCGGAGGGCGCTCCCGTCTCCGCGCAGGACAAGCCCATCCTCACCTACACGGAGGGCGGCGAGACGCTTGCCTACGCGGTGCCGTTCGAGGGCGGGGCGCTGTGGGGCACCATCGCGGGGTACCTCGGCGTGAACGCCGACAGGACGGAGCTCACCGGCCTGTCCTTCACCGCGCAGAACGAGACGCCGGGCCTTGGCGGGCGCATCGAGGAGACCGGCTGGCTGGAGCAGTTCCGCGGCCTGCCCATATCCGAGGGCGAGGAGGTGCGCTACGGCACCGGCGACGGATGGCGCATCGACGCGGTCACCGGCGCGACGCAGACCTCTGCCGCGGTCATCCGGGTCATCAACAGGACGCTCCGGGAGCGCGTATTTTCCGGGGAGGTGGAGTAAATGGCCGAGAAGCCGCGCGCCATCATCCAGAGGAACCTCTGGGACGACAACCAGGTGCTCCGGGCCATCCTGGGCATCTGCTCCGCCCTGGCGGTCACCAACACGATGAACAACTCGCTGGTCATGGGCCTGGGCGTCACGTTCGTGACGGGCCTGTCCAGCTTCACGCTGTCCATCATGCGCGACGCCATCCCGCGCCGCATCCGCATGCTGGTGCAGACGCTGGTCATCGCGGCCTACGTGATCTTCGTGGACCTGGTGCTGCAGGCGTTCCTGCCGGACATCTCGCGCCAGCTGGGCCCGTACGTCGGCCTCATCATCACCAACTGCATCATCATGGGCCGGGCCGAGGCCTTCGCCCAGCAGAACCCGCCCGTGCCCGCGCTGCTGGACGGCTTCTTCGCGGGCGCCGGGTACGCGCTGGTGCTGCTGGCCATCTCGCTCATCCGCGAGGCGCTGGGCTTCGGGACCATCTTCGGCGTGCACGTCAACTTCATCGGCATGACGCCCTGGACCATCATGATCATGCCGCCCGCGGCGTTCTTCATCATCGGCTCGTTCATCTGGGCGATGTCCGCCCGCGCGGCCCGCAGGGCCGCCGACAAGAAGTAAGGGGGAGGGGACATGGCCGCACCGAACATCAGCCCGATGGTCATCTTCGTGGCTTCCATCTTCACCAGCAACATGATCTTCGCCAACTTCCTGGGCATGTGCTCCTACCTGTCGGTCTCCTCGGAGTACCGCACGGCGACGGGCCTGGGCATGGCGGTGACGCTGGTGCTGGTGCTGACCACCGCGCTCAACTGGGCCATCTACCGGTTCGTCATCCTGCCGCTGGACCTGGTGTACCTGCAGTACATCGTGTTCATCATGGTCATCGCCGCGCTGGTCCAGATACTCGAGATGGGCATGGACCGCTACGCGCCGGACCTGCACCGCAAGCTGGGCATCTTCCTGCCGCTCATCACCGTCAACTGCGCCATCCTGGGCGTGACGCTGTTCATGGTCATCCGCACCTACAGCTTCACGCAGTCGCTGCTGTTCGGGCTGGGCGGGGGGCTGGGCTGGTGGCTGGCCATCAACATGCTCGCCGCCATCCGCGAGAAGACCGCCAAGTCCAAGCTGCCCCCGGGGCTGCGCGGGCCGGCGCTGTCCTTCATCGTGACGGGCATCATGGCCATGGCGTTCATCGGGTTCTCCGGCATCTTCACGATCCAGTAAGCGCGCGGGGGGAAGTATGGATTTTGCTGCAATCCTGCGGACGGTAGGGTCGCTCGCGGCGGTCGCCGGGGCGCTGTCCCTGGTGATTTCCCTGGCCGAGCGCGTGCTGAACAACTACGGCACGGTGGAACTGGACATCAACGACGGCAAGAAGAAGCTGTCGGTCACGGGCGGGGCGTCGCTGCTGTCCACCCTGGCCAACGAGAAGGTCTTCATCCCCTCCGCCTGCGGCGGCAAGGCCACCTGCGGGCTGTGCAAGGTGGCCATCAAGGAGGGCGGCGGCCCGCTGCTGCTCACCGAGGAGCCCTACGTCACCCAGGAGGAGCGCGCGCGCGGCGTGCGCCTGTCCTGCCAGGTGAAGGTCAAGACCAGCATGAAGCTGCTCATCCCGGAGGAATTGTTCAACATCCGCGAGTTCGTGTGCGAGCTCACCGAGATGGAGGACATGACCTACGACATCAAGCGCCTGCGGCTCAAGCTCCCCACCGGCGAGCGGATGCTGTTCAAGGCCGGGCAGTACGTGCAGCTGTACAGCAAGCCCTACGCCAAGGTGCGCGAGTCGGTGTTCCGCGCCTATTCCATCTCCAGCAAGCCAAGCGAGGAGGACTTCGTCGAGCTGCTCGTGCGCCTCGTGCCCAACGGCATCCTGACGACCTGGGCGCACACGGCGCTCAAGGTGGGGGACCAGGTGCGCATTTCCGGCCCCTACGGGGACTTCTACCTGCGCGGCGAGAACGGCGAGGAGCTCATCATGATCGCGGGCGGGTCCGGCCTGGCGCCCATCCGCTCGCTGGTGTACGACGTCATCGAGCGCGGGCTGCCCAACAAAATGCGCTTCTTCTTCGGCGCCAACACGCTGAGGGACATGTACTACCTCGAGGAGTTTGCCCAGATCCAGCGCGAGCACCCGCAGTTCACGTTCATCCCCTGCCTCGCCTTCCCCAAGCCCGAGGACAACTGGACCGGCAAGACCGGGTTCGTGACCGTGGCGCTGCAGGAGATGGTGGACGGCGCGGAGGGCAAGGAGGCCTACCTCTGCGGAAGCCCCGGCATGCTGGACGCGTGCATCAAGATCCTCAAGGAAAAGGGCTTCACCGACAGCACCATCTTCTTCGACAAGTTCACCTGACGCGGGGCGCCGCGCGGCGCCGGCGGACAGGCTTTGATGGGAGGGCACGATGAAACAGACCCCCGACGCCCAGCGGGTCCAGGAGAACCTGCGGGCGGGCATCCTCACCCGGGACGGGTTCATGGGCGACGACCCGCGCGCGTTCACCGACGTCATCCGCGAGGACGCCGAGGCGCTGGAGGCCGTGGGCGTCACCGTGGAGGCGCTGGCGGACCGCATGGCGGAGTTCACCAGGGCGGGCCTGAAAGCTGCCGGCGTTCCCGTCGCCTTCGAGGGGTACGAGGTCGTGGTCGAGGACTACATGGGCCGCATCGGCTGCCCGTTCCGCGACCACCGCGCCCCCAAGCGCAACACGACCGCCACCGAGCCCAAGGAGCGCGAGACGATGTCCTGGACGGACCTGAGCATCCACCTCATCCGCAGGCACGGCTTCTTCCAGGGCAGGGGCTCACCCTTCCGGCTGGAGCCGGCGGAGCTGGCGCGCTTCCTCAAGCTCACCCCGCAGAAGCGCGAGAGGCCTGCGCCGCGCTGAGAAGCGGGACGCTGATGGTATAACTGCAAAACAAGGCCGCCTTCCGCGCGTCCATGCGGGAGGCGGCTTTGCGTTGGATGGCGCGGGGCGCCGGCCGGGATTACGTGCCCTGCGCCGCGTCCGAAAAAGCCAGGCCCTCGAGGAACGCCCGGCCCGTCCCCGTGTCCGCCGCCCACGCGTACCACACGCCGCGCGCGCCCACGTACAGGCGGCACAGCCATTTCTGGCCGTATTCCGGGCCGAGCGGCTCGGTGGTGACGGTGGAGAACGACAGCAGCGCGGTGTCCGGCGCGGGGAAGCCCAGCACCGCGCCTTCCACGCCCTGCGCGGCGAC
>DATHTQ010000296.1:0-11330 GCA_035463055.1 Candidatus Limnocylindria bacterium | reverse complement strand
GTCGGCCGCGCCCGGGGAGCCACCTTCGGCCAGGGAGGCCGGCGTCAGCCCCATCAGGGGCTCGTCCCCCGCCCCCAGCGCCCCGATCTCCGCGCGCAGGTGCCCCGAGAGGCGCAGGAAGTCCGCCCCCTCGCGCGTGTGGGAGGCCCTGGGGTCCGCCATGACGGCCAGCGATGCGAGGAGCAGGTCCGCCTCCAGCGCCGCGCAGGACGGGTACGCGCCGGACAGCTGCGCCGGCGCGCCGGAAAGCCGCAGCAGGGCCTCCAGCTCCGCGAGCAGGGGCTGGGGGACCAGCTCCAAAGAGGCCATCTCGCGCAGGCCGCCCGCGAGGGCGACCAGGTAGCCCGTGAAGTTGCCGCTGTCCACGGTGGACACGTACTGCGGGGAAAGGATGTCCAGCGTGCGGGTGTCATACCAGTTGAACAGGTGCCCGTTCCACTTGGGCAGCCGGTACACGGTGTCCATCACGGGCTCCAGGAAGTCCAGCGCGCTGGTGAGGGTCTCCAGCCCCAGGTCCCGCGCGGCCAGCGCGGAGAGCAGCTGCAGCCCGATGTTGGTGGGCGAGGTCTTGGCGGTCACGGGGTCCTGGCGGCCCAGCTGGTAGTTGTCGGGCGCCAGGAAGTGGTTCTGCGGGGTCGCGTAGTCGCGGAAGAACCGCCAGGTCCGCCGCGCGGTGTCCAGCAGCATGCCGTCGCCGTCCGGCGCGGGCAGGCCCTTCTTCCTCCCGCCCAGGCTGATGAGGTAGGCGACCAGGGGCGACGCGGCCCAGACGGCGGCCAGCAGGGCGTACGCCGCCTGCCCGGCAAGCGGCATCGTGGAGAGCGACGCCGCCGCGGCGAGCGCCGCGCCCGCGGGCAGCGCGGGCCACATGCGCGCGAGGTAGCCGCCCAGCGTGTTCTCCGCCGTGCGGTCGGCGTGCTCCGCGGTCTCCCACATCAGGAAGTGCTTCTTGCTCACCGCGAAGCGGTACAGCGTCCTGACGATCGCGTCCATGGCGAAGTACGCGTCGAAGGGGATGAACACGAGCTCCAGCCCGAAGCGCGCCGCCAGCAGCCCCAGCTCGCGCAGCAGCTTGCGGTACAGCAGCACGTAGCGCGGGCCGCGCATCCAGTGGATGAGGACGTCCCCGCCGATGGACAGCAGGTCCAGCGCGGTGGGGATGGCAAGGACGGCGAGGCCCGCCCACCACAGCGCGGGGAACAGCGTCGCGCACAGGAGCAGGAACGCCAGCCGGAAGGCGGGCATGAGGCTCGCGCGCAGGTCCTCGAGGATCTTCCACCGGGACAGGCCGCCCAGGCCGGGGCGGACCAGCCACGGCAGCAGCTGCCAGTCGCCGCGTATCCGGCGGTGCTGGCGGGTGGCGTAGGCCGCGAAGCTGGAGGGGAACGTCTCCACGATGTGGGCGTTGCCCGCGAAGGCGGTTCGGGCGTAGCAGCTCTCGAGCAGGTCGTGGCTGAGCACGCGGTTCTCCGGGATGACGCCGCCCAGCAGGCGGTGGAACGCCCGCACGTCGTAGATGCCCTTGCCCACGAAGATCCCGGCCTTGAACACGTCCTGGTAGACGTCGGAGATGGCCATCGTGTAGTTGGCCAGGCCGCTCTTGCCCGCGTAGACGCGCTGGAAGAAGCTGTTGCCCGGCTCGGCGATGTGGTTGAGGACCTGCGGCTGGATGATCGCGTACCCCTCGGACACCCTGCCCTGCGCAGGGTCGATGACCGCGCGGTTGAGCGGGTGGTCGATGATGCCGGCGAGCCGGGAGGCGTTGTCCAGCACGAGGTCGCTGTCGGCGTCCAGCGTGATGACGTAGCGCACGCTCCCCAGCAGCTCCGGGTCGGTGAACGCCTCCGCGAAGGAGGTCTTCGCCATGTCCTCCCCGGACAGGAGGCGGTTGAACTCCTCGAGCTTGCCGCGCTTGCGCTCCCAGCACATCCACCGGCCCTCGGCGGGGTTGTACCTGCGACCCCGGATGAGCAGCGAGAACCGCGGGACGGGGGAGGGGTGCGCGGTGTTGAGCCTGTCCAGTCGCGCGATGAGCGCCTCCCGCAGCGCCGCGTCCCCCGGCATGTGCTGCGCGTCCGCGTCGGCGTAGTCCGCCAGCAGCGCGAAGAAGAGGTTCTTCTGCCGGTTGGCGAGGAAGTGCTTGTGCAGGCGGTCCATGTACGCGATGCCCTGGGCCTTCCCCGAGATGATGACCGGCATGACGACCATCGTGCGGGCTTCGTCGGGCAGCCCCTCCTCGTAGTCCATCGCGGGGAGGATGCGCGCGGGGACGGCGCGGGTGAACAGCATGTTGGCCAGCTTGACCGCTGCGCCCACCATGATGGGCAGCCCGGGGACCAGCAGCGCCGCCGCCTGCCCCGGCCGCGCCCCGTGCGCGTCCAGCAGCGCGTACAGGGCGTACAGCAGGCCCAGGCTTGCCGCCGCCAGGAACGCGAAATAGGCCGCGCCCCGCAGGTTGAACGGCTCGCGCAATTTGCCCTTGACGCTGCGCCCCCGCAGGCTGGCCGCCAGCGCCCGGCGGCCCTTGCCCAGCAGGTACGCGCCGACGTGTCCGCCGCGGGTGAGCCGCGGGTCGCGCGCCTCCGCCAGGCGCACGCTGGCCAGCGCGATGTCGGTCTCCATGAGCCCGGTGCGGATGGACAGCTTCTCGACCTCCTCGCGGTACATCGCGCGGCTGGCGCTGTCCATGCGCGGGTAGACGCCGTCAGGGTCGGCGCGCAGGATGCGCTCGACGGCGGACAGTTCCTCGAAGAGGGTCTCCTCGCTGAGCTCCTCCAGCGCGCGCAGGCTCGTGACCGGGGCGCGGATGGCGGACTCCATCAGCGACTCCTGGCGGCTCTCCTCCTTGAAGAGCTCCACCGGCCCCATGTTCTCCCACTGGTCGCGGAAGTGGCGGGTCACGTAGCGCGCCAGCGCGTCCTGGGGGAGCGACATGCCCTTGAGCGTGTATACGACGTGGCTGTGGAACGGGATGCCGCCGCGGCGCGCCTCCTCGCCCTCCAGCAGGGCGGAGATGTCCGGGTAGTCCTGGGCCGCGTCCAGCTTCTCGCGCACGAAGCGGGCCGCGCGCGCCTTCTGGTCCACCGCGTCCAAAATATCGCCCGTCAGGGCCAAAATATGCTCGAGCAGGCACAGCCCCAGCATCTCCGGGATGGCCTGCAGCTCGCGCTCGGTCAGCGGCTGCGATTCCTGCGCGGCCCGGAGCATGTCGGTGATGTTCTCCTCGTTGATGTAGCCCCCCGTCACCGCAACCATCTTCTGCGCGATGGCGTAGATGCGGGGCTTGCCCTTCCAGCCGGTGTCCCTCAGGACCGGGATGGGGGAATATCCGGAGGTGGAGAACGTGAGCTTCTTGATTTCCCGGTACATCATCTGGAAGTTGTCGATCACCCAGATGGCGGAGGGGACCAGCCGGATGATGTCGGAGGGGACCTCCTCGACGCGGGAGCGGATGGCGTTCATCCGGGCGAGCACGCGCCTGCTGTGGGTCACGACCAGGCCGCTCTTCTTCCATCGCACGCGCGTCAGCCTGGCGGCCAGCGCCGCCAGCTGCGCGGCCCAGCTGCCCGGGCCCTGCGCGTCCGGCGGCGGGGTTTCGTCCATATAGCTCCCCGGCATGCCGGGCTGGTTCCTGACGTCGAGCATTCCTCACCTTCCCTTCGGGCAGATGCGGAAAAGGGGCCGCATGGGAGGGGCCTTCGCCCCTTCCGCCGCCATCCTTCTCCGCCGCGGCAGGGGCCGGACGTGCCGCCCTGCCTCCGCCGTACCATATACATACCGAAAAATGCGCGGCTGTAAACATCCGGGCGGCCCCGCGGGCCGCGCCCCGGACGCCCCGGGGCGGGCGCGGGTATGATATCCGGGCAGGCCAAACCACGGGAAACACCGCCGGAAAGGAACCAAGATGAAGAACATACTGGCCGTCACCGCGGCCCTCGCCCTAACCCTCGCCGCGGCAGGCGCGCTCGCGTCGCAGCCGCGCTCCACGGACGCCCTTCGCACGCCCGGTGCCAGCCCTGGGGCCACCGGCGCGTTCCCCACGCCCGGCCCGGGCGCCACGGACGCGCCGGGCATGTGGGGAGCCGCGGACATATCCGCAGACTTCACCGGCGTGCTCAACGGGCACCAGGTCGTGCTGACCGCGGCGGCGCTGGCCGGCGCCCCCGGGGACGCGCCGCCCGCGTTCGCCACCCTCTCCTGGGCGGTGACGGACGTGACCGACCCGTCCCGCCCCGTCGCGCTGGACGTGGAGGTCATCGCCATGCCCGGGCCGATGGAGCGCGGCCCGGCGTTCGTCTCGTCCGTCCGCCTGCCCCCGCTGGCCGGGCCGGGCCGCCGGGACATCGCCGCGCTGTTCACCATCGGACTCACCCCGGCGCAGGCGGGCGCCCCGCCCCTGGCGATCAGCGCCCTGGAAACGTTCACCGTCGACGTGGCGGCGCCCGGCCTGGGCATCCCCGACCCGCAGGCCGCGCGGTTCCTCCCCCACGGGGAGGTCATCCTGGAGTGGGCACGCTGGCTGAACGCGCACGGGGGGCAGTTCATGCCCGGCGCGGAGGACACCCCCTATTCGGCGCTGTGGTACAAGGCCATGGCGGAATACGGCAGGTTCGGATCCGCGGAGGAGGTCCGCGCGTTCCTGGACACACTCTACGCGCCCATGCGGGGCGGCGAGGGATTGCCGGTTGACCGCGGCGACGACAGGGATGACCGCCGCGACGACGACCGGGACGACCGGGATGACCGGGACGACCGGGACGACGATAGGGACGACGACCGGGATGACGATAAGGACGACGATAGAGACGACGATCGGGACGATGACCGGGAAGACGACCACGACGATGATGACGATTGACCATCATTGCTGACAGGTAGCCGGCGGGGTTCCGGCGCGTCCTGCAGGGGAGGAGCGGTCATCGCTCCTCCCCTTATGTATACAATGATTGCATATATATTACCTAAGACAGAATTATCAGGAAAAATACAACGTTAATGGATGCATTGCTGTTGGATATCCGTAAGTTTTATGCACTTTTTCCCTCGCGGGTATAATCACCCCGAGGGCGAAATGCCCCTGAAAGGATGATAGGATGAAGAAAACGCTCACGATCCTGGTAGCACTTGCGATGATGATCGGCTCCGTCCAGGCGCTGGCGGGGATGGCCGGTACGCCGAACACGCCTCCGCTGGAGGCCTATATCGATATCACGCCCGACGTGCGGAACGTCGTTCCGGACGGGGCGGTGCTGCTCACGATGGCTGCCGACCTCGAGCAGAGGGGCGCCGACCGGGCGGAGTTCGTCTCCATCGGGTGGGCCGCGCTCAATGTGACGGACCCGAACAGCCAGGTCCCGCTGGGCCTGGAAATCCTCACCGCGCCCGAGGCGGGCGAGAACGACGGGGTATTCGTTTCCACCGCCCGGCTCCTCCTTGGCGAAGTCCCCGGGGTGTATGAGGTGCAGGTGACGGTCACGCTGACCCTCGACCCGCGCCAGGGCAGCCTTGGCAGCCAGGAGTTCACGGCCACCGAGACCTTCACCCTGACCGTGCTCGCCCCCGGCACCACGCTGCCCCCGGGCGATGACAGCAACGAAGGCTCCGGCTTCCTGAACCACGGCCAGGTCGTCTCGGCCTGGGCGCAGTGGAAGCAGGGCAAGGACCGGGACGACTTCGTCCCCGGCGGCCCCGGCACCCAGTATTCCAATGTCTGGTACAAGGCGCAGGTCGAGTACATGGACTTCGCCACCCGCGAGGAAGTCTGGGCGTACCTCGACAGTATCTACGTGGACCTGGACGCGGACATGGATCACGGCGGCGGCGCCGTCATCGGCGACGACATGGACAATGATGAGGATAACTTCTTCGGCCTCTTCCTCGACATCACCCCGGACCTGGCCAGCGTGTACCAGAACCAGAACGTGGTCCTGACCCTGGTCGGCGAGCTTGACGACGACGAGGACGGGTACGAGATCGTCGGGTACGAGTGGGTTGCCTTCAACGTGACCGACCCCAACGCGCAGGCGCCCCTTACCCTGAACGTGCTGGCGGGCCCGGGCGCGGACGGCGACGGGTTCATCTCCGAGGCGGAGCTGCTGCTGGGCGGCGTCCCCGGCGTCTACCAGGTGCGCGTGACCTTCCGCGTGACCCTGCGCCACCCCGGCGGCACGCTGGCCGACGAGGTGTTCACCGTGACGAAGGACTTCACCGTCACCGTGCTCGAGGGCGAGGCGGACCTGGATGATGCGGAGGGGTTCCTCAACCACGGCCAGATCGTCTCCGCCTGGGCGCAGTGGAAGCAGGGCAGGGACAAGGGCGACTTCGCCAAGGGCGGCCCCGGCGTGGAGCGCTCCAAGGTCTGGTACAAGACCCAGGTCGAATACATGGAGTTCGATTCCCGCGAGGAAGTCTGGGCGTACCTGGACAGCATCTTCGAACCCTTTGACGGCGACGGGAACAATGGCAGCCGGAACAACAACCGCAACAACGACAACCGCAACAACGACAACAGGAACAACGGCAAAGACAAGGACAACAACGGCAACAACGGAAACGGCAATAACGGCAAAAACGGGAATGGTAACGGCAACGGCAACTGACGCCCGCGCATGGGGCGTAAGGGGGCGGGGATTTGTCCCCGCCCCTGCCTGTTGGGTATATTCCTGAACAGGCAGGCAATCCCTGGAGTATAGGACGACTGGAAAAGGGAGGAATCCGGATGCCCGGGCAGGGTGGCAGCAACGGTAACCAAGGGAGGAAATACTCCCGCAAGGCACAGGACAAAATCGGCCAGGTCATGCGCGAGTTCAAGCGCGGCACGCTGCGCTCCGGCTCCGGGCAGAAGGTCACGGACCGCGACCAGGCCATCGCGATAGGCATTTCCGAGGCGCGCGAGCGCGGCTACAAGACCCCGCCGGAGCGCGACGGGGACTGAGCCGGGCCCGCGCGCACGGCCATTTGGAAGGAGAACGAACGGTGAGCCAGGGGAACAACAGGAACGGAAACGGGAAAGGCGGCGGCAAGGACGGCAAATCCTCCGCCAGCGGCCGGGGCCGGGAGGACGCGGGCAAGCGGGAGCGGGAGATGGAGGACCGCGCCAACCAGATCGACGGTGACGACCGCCTGGGCACGCGCCCCGGGGTGGAGCAGGAAATGGACACCGCCCCCATTTTCGACGACGATTTCAAGGGCGCGGGGCGCCTTGAGGGCAAGGTGGCGCTGATCACCGGCGGGGACAGCGGCATCGGCCGCGCGGTCGCCGTCGCGTTCGCCAAGGAGGGCGCGAAGGTCGCCATCGGCTACCTCGACGAGGACGCGGACGCACGCGACGCGCAGCGGTACATCGAGAACCTGGGCGGGGAGGCCCTGCTGCTGCCCGGGGACGTCGGCGACCCGCAGGTGTGCCGCAAGTCCGTCGAAGCCGTGCTCAAGCGGTTCGGGCGGCTGGACATCCTGGTCAACAACGCGGCCGAGCAGCACCCCCAGGACTCCGTGCTGGACATCACGCCAGAGCAGCTGGAGCGCACGTTCCGCACCAACATCTTCGGCATGTTCTTCATGGTGCAGGCGGCCCTGCCGCACATGAAGGAAGGCTCGGCCATCATCAACACCGGCTCGGTCACCGCGTACGAGGGCCACGACACGCTGATCGACTACGCCTCCACCAAGGGCGCCATCACCACCTTCACGCGCTCGCTGGCCAAAAACCTCGCGGACAAGAAGATCCGCGTCAACCACGTGGCCCCGGGGCCGGTGTGGACGCCGCTGGTGTCCTCGACGTTCGGGGAGCAGAAGATCGGCAAGTTCGGCGTGGACACACCCCTGGAGCGGCCCGCCCAGCCCATCGAGCTGGCGGAGGCGTTCATCTTCCTCGCGTGGGAGCGGGCATCCGGCTACATCACCGGGGAGACCATCCACGTCAACGGGGGGCGGTTCAGGACTACCTGAGGAAACTTGGGACCCATGCAAAAACCCGCGTTAGCCGCGGGTTTTCCATGCTATTCCTTCATGAACCTTGCCTGCGCCTCGCACAGCGCGCGGTAGCGCCCGCCGGGCAGGCGGATGAGCTCCTCATGGGTGCCGCGCTCCGCGATCTCCCCGCCTTCCACCACGAGGATGAGGTCCGCCTTGCGGATGGTGGAGAGGCGGTGGGCGATGACGAAGCTCGTGCGGCCGCGCAGCAGGGTCTCCAGCGCCTTCTGGATCTGCATCTCGGTCCGCGTGTCGACGGACGAGGTCGCCTCGTCCAGTATCAGGATGCGCGGGTCGTTGAGCAGCGCGCGGGCGAAGGACACGAGCTGCTTTTCGCCGGTGGACAGCGACGCCCCGCGCTCGCTGACCTCGGTCTGCCAGCCTTTGGGGAGCCTGGCGACGAACGCGTCGGCGCCGACGGCCTTCGCGGCGGCGATCACCTCGTCGTCGTCGGCGTCCAGGCGGCCGTAGCGGATGTTGTCGAGGATCGTGCCGGAGAACGTGAAGCTTTCCTGCTGCATGACGCTCATCTGCCCGCGCAGGGAGTCCAGCGTGACGTCCCGCAGGTCGTGCCCGTCGATGGTCACCCGTCCGCCCGTCACGTCGTAGAAGCGGCTGATGAGGTTGACGATGGTCGTCTTGCCCGCGCCGGTCTCCCCCACCAGGGCCACCGTGGACCCCGGGGGCACGTCCAGGCTGACGTCCCTGAGCACCACCTTCTCCGCGTTGTACGCGAAGGTCACGCCCTCGAAGCGCACGTGCCCGCGGATCTCGGGCAGCGGGTACGCGCCCTCGCGGTCCTTCACGCGCGGCGGCTCGTCCATGACCTCGAAGATGCGCTCCATCGAGGCGGAGGCCGTCAGCAGGCTGTTGTAGAAGTTGCTCAGCGTGTTGAGCGGCATCCAGAAGCGGTGCAGGTACCAAAGCACCAGCAGCAGGTCCGGCAGCCGCAGGCCCGTGCCCATGAAGCGCACCCCGAAGAAGTACACCAGCGCGGTGCCCGCGGTGCCGGTCAGGTCCAGCAGCGGCCAGAACGCCGCATTGTAGCGGATGGCCTCCATCCAGCTGCGCCGGATGTCCCGGTTGGCGCCGCGGAAGATGGCGCTGTTCTCGTCCTCGCGCACGAAGGCCTGGGTCACGCGCATCCCGGTCAGCGCCTCGTGCAGGTAGCCGTTCATGTTGCTGCGCTTGGCGCGCACGATTTGCCACTTGACGCGCATCTGCCGCTTGACGCCGAAGATGACCAGCGTGAGCGCGGGCAGGATGCACAGCCCGATGAGCGTGAGCTGCCAGTTGACCAGCAGCATCAGCGCGATGAGCAGCACGACGGTCAGCGCGTCGATGAGCACGTTGATGATGCCGTTGGTGAACAGGTCGTTGAGCGCGTCCACGTCGTTGATGACGCGCACCAAAATCTTGCCGGAGGAGTGCGTGTCGAAGAAGCTGAACGACAGCGACTGCACGTGGCGGAACAGGTCCTCGCGCAGGGCCGCCAGCGCCTTGCGCCCGGCGGTGTCCATCCACCGCACCCGGAGCCGCGTCAGCCAGGCGCCCAGCGCGGCCAGCGCGGCCATGCCCAGCGCGGCAGGCCACACGCCGTCGGTCCTGCCCTCCGCCAGCACGCCCACCGCGCGGCTCATGAGGTACGGCGCGCCCAGGCCCGCGACGGCCGCGGCCGCCATCGCCGCGACGGACAGGTACACCTCGCGGCGGTAGGGCCGCAGGTAGGCCAGCAGCCGGAAGAACTGGTTCTTGTTGAACGGGCGCTCCAGGACCTCGTCCTCGAGCTGGCGCATCGGCCTGGCCATCAGCCCCCGCCCCCTTCCCCGGTGACGGAGGTGAGCTGGTCCCGGTACATCCGGGCGTACAGGCCCCCAAGCCGCAGCAGTTCCCCGTGGGTGCCGCGCTCCGCGATGCGCCCGCCCTCCAGCACGAGGATAAGGTCGGCGTTGCGCACCGACGAGATGCGGTGCGCCAGCACGAACGTCGTGCGGCCCCGCGTCGCCCCCTCCAGCGCTTCCTGGATGAGGGCCTCGGTCTGCATGTCCACGGCGCTGGTCGCGTCGTCCAGGACCAGGATGCTGGGGTCGATGAGCAGCGCCCTTGCGATGGCGGTTCGCTGCTTCTGCCCGCCGGAGAGGCCCACGCCGCGCTCGCCCACCACGGTGTCGTACCCCTGGGGCATCTCCGCCGCGAACTCCTCCGCCTGGGCGGCACGGGCGGCCTCCTCCACGCTGGCGCGGTCCGCGTCCGGGCGGCCGTAGGCGATGTTCTCGGCGATGGACTCACTGAACAAAAACGTCTCCTGCGGGACGTAGCCGATGGAGGCACGCAGCTCCTTCATGGGCTGCCTGCGCACGTCCACGCCGTCCACGAGCACCCGGCCCTCGCTCACGTCGTAAAAGCGCCCGATGAGCCGCGTCAGGGTGGACTTGCCGGAGCCGGTCGCCCCCATGACGGCGACGGTCTGCCCGGGGCGCGCGGTGAAGGATATGTCGCTTAGGACCTCCTGGTCCCCGTAGCGGAAATGCACATGGTCGAACTCCACCAGGCCCGTGCGCTGCGCGGGGCTTTTCGCGTCCGGCGCGTCCTTGATGTCGCTGCCCAGGTCCATGTAGAAGAACAGCTTCTCCGCGCTGGTGACGGCGCGCGTCGCCTGGTTGATGATCTGGGACAGCATGCGCATCGGGTTGGTCAGCATCCAGATGTACCCCGTCACGCCCACCAGGGTGCCCAGGTCCATGCGGCCCGATGCCGTCAGCAGGGCGCCCGTCACCAGCACCGCCGGGGTGCACAGGTCGCTGAGCAATTGCATCACGGGCACGTAGTCCGACCACACCCAGGTCACCCTCAGGTGCTGGCCCAGGAGCTTGCGGTTCTCCTTCTCCATCAGCGCCTGCTCGTGCGCCTCGCGCACGAAGGCCTTGACGACGTGGATGCCCGCGAGGTTCTCCTGCACGCGGGTGTTGAGCTCGGCGCTCTGCTCCCGCACCGCGCGGAACTCCGGGCCCACCTTTTTGCGGAACCTGGCCGCGGCCAGCCCGATGAGCGGAAGCAGCGCCAGCGTCGCCAGCGCCGTCTGCCAGGACAGGGCGAACATGAAGGCGAGCGAGCCGAAGAACCTCATCCCCTGCTCGAACACCGTGACCAGGCCTTCGGCGAGGTAGTCCCGCACGCCCTCCAGGTCGCCGGTCATGCGCGACATGATCTCGCCGACGCGGTTTTTGTCGAAGAACGACCAGCTCATCGCGTTCATGCGGGCGAACAGGCCCGTGCGCAGGTCGTAGGCGACCGACTGCGACGCGCGCTCCATGAGCAGCACGCGCAGGTCCATCGCCGCGCCGCGCGCCAGCGACAGC